>JAOTYK010000010.1 GCA_029861955.1 Acidobacteriota bacterium | reverse complement strand
TGGAGTTGGGTGGAATGACGCTGGAGGATTCGATGCGTCGTGCCATCGAGGAGACGCTGAAGCCGGGGGATGGCGGCACGATCGGTGTGGACTTCCGTGGCAACATCTCCATGCAGTTCAACACGGAGACGATGCTGCGTGGGTCGGCCAGCTCGGACGGCGACTTCGAGATTGCGGTCCGCTGAATCCAAATCAGCTAATATCCCCGCCATGCCTTTACAACCCGGTCAGACCCTCGCCCACTACCGCATCGACCGCAAGCTCGGCGAAGGCGGCATGGGCGAAGTGTGGGCCGCCACCGACACACGGCTCAACCGCACCGCCGCCATCAAGTCCCTGCCCCCGGCCGTCGCCGCAGACGGCGAGCGGCTGGCCCGCTTTAACCGCGAGGCCCAACTGCTGGCCGCTCTGAACCACCAGAACATCGCTGCAATTTTCGGGTTGGAAAAGGACGACGACGGTGCTCCGTACCTGGCCATGGAGCTCGTCGACGGCGACGACCTCACCGTCCGCATCGAGGACCGACCGATCCCCCACGACGAGGCGATCGAGATCGCCCTCCAGATCGCCGCCGCGCTGGAGGAAGCCCACGACAAGGGCATCATCCACCGCGACCTCAAGCCGGCTAACATCAAGTTGACCGACGACGGCAAGGTCAAGGTCCTCGACTTTGGTCTGGCCAAGGCGCTCTGCGAAGATCCTGACGACAGCGGCAGCAGTCTCGACTTCTCGACGTCGCCCACGCTGACCGCGGCGATGGGGACCCAGGCCGGCATCATCCTCGGCACCGCCGGCTACATGTCGCCGGAGCAGGCGCGGGGCAAGAAGGTCGACCGGCGCACCGACATCTGGGCCTTCGGCGTGGTGCTGTTCGAGATGTTGACCGGCGAGCGGCTGTACCACGGCGAGACCGTCACCGATGTGATCGCCGCCGTCGTCACTCGTGAGCCGGAATGGGAAAAGTTACCGACGTCGACACCGGCCTCGCTGCGACGGGTGCTCAAGCGCTGTTTGCAGAAAGATCCGCGCAAGCGATTGCGAGACATCGGCGACGCCGCGTTGGAACTCAGGGAACCATCCGTCGATGAACCCACCGCCGACGAGCCCCCTCCCGCAAGCGCGAACCGCGGCTGGCTGCTCGGCGCCGCAGGTCTGGTGCTGGGAGCGCTGTTAACCTACGTCGTCCTCTCGACAGGCGGCGCCGGCAAAACCACCGCCTCACCGCTGTGGACCAACCTCGAGCCACCCGCCGGAACGACGTTCTACAGGTTCCTGGAGCTTTCGCCTGACGGCAAGATGGTTGTGTTCGTCGCGTTGTCCGAGCCTGATGGAGATCGGGACAATCAAATTCTCTGGCTACGCAACCTGGACGACGAACGGGCTCGACCCTTGCCTGGTACCGAGGGAGCGAACCAGCCGTTCTGGTCACCGGACTCCAAGTCGATCGGCTTTTTTTCCCGACGGAAGCTGCGTCGTATCGAGGTAGACGGCGGCGTGACACAGGCCATGGCCAATGCGGGGAACGATCCTCGCGGTGGAAGCTGGGGCGCCGATGGAACGATCCTCTACGTGCCGGACTGGAGCGAGCCGGTCTATCGCGTCGCCGCATCCGGTGGCGAGAGTCAGCTGGTCACCACGTTGAACGCGGAGCGGTTGGAGATATCCCACCGCTGGCCGCATCTCCTGCCCGACGGCAAGCACTTCGTCTACTTCGTCGTCAGCACCTATCCCGAGGTGAACCCCGACAATCCCTCAGAGACCGACCAATCCGGGTTGTACATTGCGTCGTTAGACGGCGGTGAGTCGACGTTGCTGCAGAAGGCTCGCTCGAGGGCAGTCTATTCCAGGGATGCACTGGTCTACGTGGACGATGGCATCCTGATGTCCCGTCCGTTCGATCTGAAGAACCTCTCCTTCAATGGCAACGCCGTTGCGATCGCCAGCGACGTCAATCAGACGGTCGGCGCGCTGTGGGGCGCCGCGCTGTTTTCCGTGGCCGATAACAATACGCTGATGTTCGTCCGCGGGGCACCCGAGGCCCGGGAAATCAGTCAGTTGATGTGGGTCAACCGCAAGGGCGAGATTGTCGAACGGGTGGGCAAGCCACAGAGTATCGTCAGTATGAAACTTTCCAGCAGCGGGAAGTTCGCGGCGGTGGCCGTCGGGGATCCGGAAGACGTCTGGATCTACGATCTTGAACGGAACAACTCCACCCGCTTCACCTTCGACGTCGGCACGGACGGCAGCCCCCTCTGGTCGCCGGACGACGAGACGATTCTGTTCAACTCGATTCGCGTGATACCCGGCGAGAACTTCATGCCGGTCCGGTTGTACCGCAAGGAGACCTCGGGACTGGAGGCAGAAGAGTTCGTCGTCGCGGCCGATGCCTACGGACCGACGCTGATCCCGACCGATTGGTCGCCGGACGGGAAGACCGTCATCGCGACCGCCACCCGTCCGGGAACCGGAAACGATCTGTTGACCTTTTCAATGGAGACTCTCGAGTTCGAGGTCTTCCTGGAAACCGAAGACACTGAGCAGGCTGGGACGTTTTCGCCCAGCGGTCGTTGGGTGGCTTACGAGTCGGACGTTTCGGGCACGTTGGAGGTCTACGTTCGCGCGTTTCCCGGCCCGGGCGGCGAGTGGCAGGTGTCGACAAACGGCGGTATGCGACCGATATGGCGGGAGGACGGCAGCGAGTTGTTCTACGTCTCGAACGACGGGCAGATGATGTCGGTCGCCGTCGAGAGCGCGGAAGCGTTCCGTCACGACACACCCGTCGAAATGTTCAAGATGGAAGGTTCGATCCTCCCCGATGGATCCTCGGGCTACGGTGTCCAACCCGACGGCTCGAAGTTCTTGATCATGGGACCGGTCGAGGGCGAAGCGCCGCAATCGGCGGTGATCTCGTTGGTGAAGGGCTGGCGATAAGAAAAAAGGGGACAGATTTATTTAATTGGCGGCCAATTAAATAAATCTGTCCCCTTTTCTCTCCTCTTGACAATGTGCGACATTTGTCGCATTATGGTCTGCGACATCTGTCGCACATCATCGTCGAGGGGATGCATGACCCGCAAACTTCCGGATCTCTCCCGTTTTGAACTGCAATGCCTGCGGATGCTGTGGAGTCACGGCGAGGCCTCGGTCCGCGATATCCACGACCAGATGGACGCCCCACCTAGTTACTCGACCATCCGCAAGATCTTCGAGCGGCTGGAAGACAAGGGGGCGGTGCGTCGGGTACGCAAGGACGGCAAGGCCTGGATCTACGCGTCGGGAGTCAAGCCGACGGCGATGATCCGCAAGGAGATCCAACGATTTCTGGACTCGATGTTCGACGGTGCCGCGGGATCTCTTGTTTCCCATCTAGCTGACATGGACGCATTGTCTGTCGATGACCTGAAGGAGATCGAACAGCAACTGGTGCCGAGTAAGAGGGGGAGACGCTCATGATTGGTTACGCCGTGGCGATTCATCTCTGGCAGTCGACCCTCGTCTTGATACCGCTGGCATTGCTCGCCGCGATGATGAAGCACGCGCCGGCACGGATCCCCGCGGCACTGTGGTGGATCGCGTTGTTGAAGTTCCTCCTGCCGCTGCAGTTGTTGGCGCCACTTGGCAGCATGTTGTGGAACCTGCTCCTCAACGCAGGGAGCCCCGCAGCCACAGCCGCCCCCACAGTCGTCACGGTCTGGTTGTATCCGGAGATCCTGCAGGCACCCCTCGATAGTTCGGCGACACTGCCGACCTTCGTGTCGTTGGTGTTCACGACGGCGTGGTTCGTCGGTGTGTTGTGGTTGAGCGGAAGGTTCCTTCGCCGGACATGGACGGATCGGGTTACTGCGGCGGTTGTCAGTGACGACGTCGAGGGTCGTCTAGAGGCCGCACTCCGGATCGGCGGGATTCCAAGATCCGCCGTCCAATTGATCGAGGGTGCGACGGTTCCTTCCGTTCGTGGCTTACTGAACCCACGGATCTACGTCTCCGTTCCACTGGTCATGGAGTTGGCAGACGATGAATTGGGCGCGATCCTGATCCACGAGAACCAACACCGACGTCGCCGGGATCCTGCCCGCTCATTGTTGCCGAGGTTGGCAGCGATCCTGTTCTTCTTCTACCCACCCGTTCGTTGGCTCACCCGCAAGATCTTCGAGACGACGGAGATGGCGTGCGACGACGCCGTCCTGCAGTCCGGAATCCGGTGGCAAGACTACGCACGCTCCATCGCTCGAACCCTGGAGCTTGGTCTGTTCCCGGTTGCCGCACCGGCATCGATCCATGGCTTCGGTTCGACTTCGTTGAAACTTCGTCTCGATCGACTACGCATGGCCGGGAGGTACTCCACCAAGAGTCGACATCGTCTGGCGCTGATCGCTGCATTCTTACTGGTCCTCACCGGCTCGTTCCTACCGTTCGGACCCCATCCATTCCAGGCGGTGGCCGCCGAGACCCAGGCAGCGGATGGCTTCGAAGGCCTGGAAAGGTCTGAGGAACCGTTCCCGTTCGTCGTTGAGAGCCTACCGCTGCCGAAGGTATTGCAGAATCTCCAACGTCAGAGCGGAATTGAAATCCTGATCAAGGGACCGATCAGCGAGCAAAACATCGCGCTGCAATCGGCCGTAGTTACACCGCTCAAGGATGTGCTGAGGGCCGTCGAGTCTCTCGGCGGGTTGAGGTTCGAGGTGACCGGTCCGAGGTCGATGATCGCACATCCTCGTTCGGCGCCATCTTCAGATGGCATCCAGCACGCCCAACTCATCGAAAAGGTCGAGCCGGACTATCCGGAGGCAATGCGTGTCGATAAGATCGACGGGCGTGTGATCCTGCAGGCGTTGATCGGTGTGGATGGATTCCTCAGCGAAATTGAGGTCCTGCGTTCCGAACCCGACCGGGAGGACATGAAGACCGCCGCCATCGACGCCGTCGAGCAGTGGCGCTATGAGCCTGCGACGAAGGCGGGCGTTCCGGTGGAGACCTACTTCACCATCGTGATCGAGTTCGCATTGAAGTAAGGGGACAGATTTATGTCCCACAAACAGCCCGCGGCGCTCCAGCCGACGTCTTGCCCCACGAACCCGGTGTCGGCAACAGCGGTCGATTCAGATAGAAGAAGACCGCTCCGCTGACCGGTATCGCCGCATCGACCAGGATCGTCTCAGTCGTCGGTGTCAGGACACAGCCCGCATCGAACTCCGGCGAGCTGGACCGAGCCACCTGATAGTCCGCCGTGCCCGGCACGCCGAACCACAGATACTCATCGGCGTCGCCGCCGTTGTAGAACCCCGAGTTGGCACCGCTCTCATCCACAAGTCCGAAGCCGGCATCGCCCGCACACTGGTTGTCGACGCCGTCGTTCCGCTCGATCGCACCGGGATAAACATGCGGATCCGACGGCGCACAATCGCAGTCATCGCCCGCACCGTCGAAGTCGCTGTCGGCCTGGGACGCATTGGCCAGATTCGGGCAGTTGTCACATGGGTCGCCGACCGTGTCCAGATCCAGATCGCCGTGCGTGCCATCGATCCAGCCCAGCGCGGCTTGCAGGACGGTGTCGACACCGACGGCCACATCGTCCTCTTCCAACCAGACATTACAATCCACCGCTTGCTCGTCATGGGTCAGGTACTCGCCGACATCCGAGAGCAGGAAGCCATCGGTCCCGCAATAACGAGCAAACCAGTCAACATTCATCGGCGAGGCAAAGCCGATCTGGTTCGGTCCGTTGAAGGTCGCCGACGTCGCCTTGCCGAACCACTGGGCATTGGGCAGGAACTTGAAACGTAACGCCACCTGGTCGCCGGCGCTGATCGAGCCCGGCCCGGTCAGCACCGCGACCTTGTTGGCGTAGCTTGTCGCCGGATTCCCCGGGATGCTCCACGTCGAAGGCGCTCCCGCCGCACACATCTCGAAATGATCGTCAGGATCCCCGCAACGCTGGTCGAAACCGAGAGTCGGTGTCGGAGCCTCGAACAGGATCGACAGTCCGGTGTTGCTCTCGAACATGTTGCCGCCCAGGTTGTTGCGGAAGTCGACGATCAGTCCGTCGGTTGCCAGTTGCTGCGTCAGTTGGTCGATGGCGGCTTCGAACAGTAGACCCGTGGCCGGTTGCCAGGCCCGGACGTTGATGTAACCGATATTCGTGCCGGTGATTACGCCGGACGTGACCCAGTTGCTGCCGAAGACCGGGTCCGCAACACCGGCCACCGACAGTTGTTCGCTGGCATACATCGAAACGCCGGTCAGGCCGGTAAACAGCGACGTCGGGAGATGCTGCACCTCACCGGTGTCGTGTTTGACGATGTCGATGGTGTCGAACAGATGCCAGTTTCCGGCGGACGAACCCAGCAGTCCGTGCTCCTTCGACGAATCTGTCGTGCCGTCCCAGACACCCGTGGACGGGAGCTCGTGGACGTCGAGAAGTTCCGGATAGATGTCGATCCACGGACGACCGTCGTAGCCCAGGATGCGGTCGCCGGGAACGACGCCAAGCGGGTGCCCACCAGGCACGACGTCGTAGATTAGCCCCGACGTGTCGGCCTGTGGGGTGACGGACATGCCGGCATGGGTGACGAAGCCCCATGTCGAGAAGTTAAATAGCGGCACACCGGGGGCCAGGGTCGTGTCGCTGACGCCCGTGTCGGTCACGGCCGTATGACCGTCTTTCAGCAGACGACCCATGCGAGACATGATCGCCGCAAAGCGACCACGACTGATGACCGGGGATGCCGCCTCGGAGGTGTACTGGGTCTTCACCGCATCCCAATCCAGCGGAAGGTCCTGCCAGCACGCGTAGTCCTCGTCCATCGTGTCCCAGACGTGATCGAAGCCGATCGCTCGATCGTTTCGCGTCAACGGAGAGGTGCCCCAGGTGCTGTCGATCAGGGCGGCCCAGTCGGTCGCCCCTCGCTGGATCGACTCGGGGCTCACATGGGGTGCCGGTTTGCGGGTCACGAGTCCCGCCAGTCGATCGATGTCGTCTGCGTGGAGTGACGCCGGCATCAGGGTGACGACAAGAACGAAGAGTACGGCGCGTCGTAACGGCGAACGATTCATGGCTCCCCCTCTGAATGCCCCTCGTGTCTGCTGCCGATCATATACGGGCAAACGTGGAATCCGGGGAGCGGGCCGGTAGCAATGACGCGAACGCGCTACAATCTGCGCCGTGAATCCGCTCAATCCAGGCAGCTCCCTGCTCCACTACCGTCTCGTCGACAAGATCGGCGAGGGCGGTATGGGTCAGGTGTGGAAGGCCACCGATCCGGACCTCGGGCGGGACGTGGCGATCAAGCTGTTGCCCGAGGCGTTTGCCGCCGACGCCGAACGGCTGGCGCGCTTCGAGCGTGAAGCCCGGTTGCTGGCGACGCTCGATCACCCGAACATCGCATCGATCTACGGGCTTCACGACGCCGAAGGTGCCCGTTTCCTCGCCATGGAACTGGTCGTCGGCGAGGATCTAAGCCAACGCCTGGCCCGCGGCCCGCTGCCGATGGACGACGCGCTGGAGACCGCCGCGCAGATCTGTCAGGCACTGGAAGCGGCCAACGACGCCGGCGTGGTCCATCGCGACCTGAAACCGGCCAACGTGATGCTGACCGCCGACGGCAAGGTCAAGGTGCTGGACTTCGGGTTGGCCAAGGCGCTGATCGGGGATCCGGCGTCCGGTTCCAGCGCCAGCATGTCGATGTCACCGACGATGACGAGCGCCGGCACCCAGGCCGGCATGATCCTCGGCACCGCCGCCTACATGAGTCCGGAACAGGCGCGGGGCAAACCGGTCGACCGTCGCGCCGACATCTGGGCGCTGGGCTGCGTGACGTACGAAATGCTCTGCGGCAAGGCGCCGTTCTCCGGTGAGACGATCACCGATACATTGGCCGCCGTCGTCCGGGCCGAGCCCGACTGGGATGCGTTGCCGGCGGACACACCTAACGTGATCCGCAAGGCGTTGCGTCGTGCCTTACAGAAGGATCCGGCGAAGCGGCTGCGTGACGCGGGTGACCTTCGGCTGGAGATCGAGGAGGCGCTGGCAGGGGAGTCCGACGACACCGCCGAGCCCACCGCCGCCCCGCGATCGCCGGTCCACGGGATCCTGTGGGCCATCGGCGGTGCATTAATAATGATGGCTGCCATGTTTGCGTTTCGCGGCGATTCCAATTCCGCTGCCGTAGACAACACGACGGCAACACGCTTCGAGGTCATTGCGGCCCCAGGGCAGACTCAGATCGACAACTGGTCCCTGAGGATTTCACCCGACGGCAACCGAGTCGCGTGGGTCGTGATCGATGGAGCGCGACGGTCGATCCATCTCCGCGGGTTGGACTCGCTCGAGATCCAGGAGCTGCCCGACACCGAGGCCGCAAAATATCCAACGTTCAGTCCCGACTCTCGCTCTCTGGCCTTCTTCGCAGGCGGCAAACTTCGTCGCCTCGACATCGGAAGTCGCCGAGCGATCGATCTCTGCGATGCGCTGGATGGAGCGGGCATCACCTGGGTGGACGACGACACGATCTATTTCAACGACGCGTGGATCGGTGCCCTCAAGAAGATCTCGGCGGATGGAGGCACTTCCGAGGTCGCAACGACCCTGGACCGCGAGTACGGCGAGATCGGACACTGGTTCCCGCAGGCCCTACCCGGCGGCAAGCAGATCTTGATCTCTCGTTGGCGTACCTCCCTCAACGACATGACCGTTGCGGTCGTCGATCTCGATAGCGGTGAGATTCGTGATCTGATCCAACGGGCGTCCCACGCCCGCTTTGTCCCGCCCGCCAGCCTCCTGTTTACCCAGGCCGGCGCGATTCAAGTCGTCGACTTCGATCCGAAGTCGCTGCAGGTAAGTGGCGACCCCAGGTTACTGGTCGATGGCGTCAAGCAGCAATGGGACAACGGTTACAGTCCGTGGTCCGTCTCCACCAACGGCACGCTGGTCTACCAGGATGGCAGTCTCTGGTCGACGAAACGTTCTATCGTCAGTGTCGATCACGATGGAAACGTGACTCCGTTGGATGTCGAACCGGCGGCCTACGTCCACGCGGCGATTACGCCGGACGGTCGGCGACTGGCGGCCACCCGCTTCGATAACGGTCGCGCGAACGTTGTCGTGTTCGACCTCGAGCGCGGCGTCAACACGCCGATGCCCATGGACGGCGTCAACGCCTATCCGGTCTGGAACCCCAGTGGCGAAGAACTCGTTTTTGACACCTCGTTGAAGGGGCCGTGGGATATCTACCGCTACTCCGTCGAGGGAGGTGGCAAGCCCACCCTGTTGGTCGAGGGCATTCCAGATCAGACTCCCCTTGCCTGGACCCCAGACGGGCGCTCCGTCGTGTGGAAGGGACGGGACGACACGATCTATGTGACAGACGTCGTTGCCGGAGGGGAGCCCGACGTCCTAAAGGACATCGGCGCGGACGATCTTTCGATCTCACCGGACGGGGAGTGGTGTGTCTATCGAGATGGGATCGCCGGTCGTACCGAGGTGATGCTGCGTCGCTTCCCCGATGGCCAACGGGTCTACCGGGTCTCGAAGGACGGCGGCGGTTACCCGCTGTGGGGTCGTGATGGGCGGGAGGTGTTGTTCCGTCGTGGCGACGCGGTGATCTCTGCGTCGTTCCGGGCAGAGAACGGCGAACCCGTGATCGGTCGACCGAAGGTGCTGTTCCGGAGTGACGAGTTACTCCCGATGGCCCGGAACTCGTGGAGCTATGACAGGGTGCATGACCGAATGATCATGATTCAACGAGGGGATCGCGAGGTCAACCTGAAGGCGTTTGTGGTGTTGCAGAACTGGCAGGCGGCGCGTCAGATCGAGATTAGCCAGTAAAAGTCATCGCAGCTGTCGCGTTCACGGTTACCTGGAGCAGGGGGTGCCTCGCGACGTCTCGTTTCCGAGAATGGCTCCGTCGGGTGTCGGTTGTCATCCTTGACTTGTCCGCCACCCTTGTCGATCATGTTCCCTGACGGGGAGTTCTCATGCGGTGGCGCGGGCGGCAACGTAGTCGAAACGTCGACGATCGACGCGATCCAGCGCAAGTCGACGGGCCATGTCCGGCCGGAGTTCTGGACCCATGGGTCGTCGCGTCAACGGCAGGAGTGGCTGATGCGTGGCCTGCGCTCCGGCGACCCGGCAGTTTGTGACACTTTCGATAATTAGCGACTGACAAATGAGGAGAAAACAATGGGACTGTTCGATTTCGTAAAGGACGCCGGTGAGAAGATGTTCGGCGGCGATGACAAAGACGACGCCAAAGAGAAGCTCGACCAGGTACTGGCCGACAAGAAGCTGGGCATTTCGCTGACCGAGATGGTGACCAAGATGGATCTGGGGATTGAGAACGCGCGGGTCAAGGCGCGTGAAGGCGTGGCCACCCTCTCCGGTGTCGCGTCGTCCCAGGCGGCTCGGGAGCGGGCGGTCTTGTTTCTGGGCAACACCCAGGGCATCGCGCAGGTCGATGACCAGACGACGGTCGAGAAGCCCGAGCCCGAGGCGACGATGTACACCGTGCAGTCCGGCGACAGCCTGTCGAAGATCGCCAAGGCCCACTATGGAAACGCGATGAAGTACACCGACATCTTCGAGGCCAACAAGCCGATGCTGAAGGACCCCAACAAGATCTATCCGGGACAGGTCCTGCGGATTCCGCCGAAGGATTGACGCTGAACCACAGTTTGTCGTCCTCCTGTGCCCCGGCTCGGCTAGAATCACTCGCATGTGTCGTGATCAGCGGAGCAGGGGCCCAGGTTGGCTAGTCGTAGCCCTCCTGATGGGTGTGGGCGTTGTAAGTGCGGAGACGATCCCGGCGTTCCAGGACAAGCGTTCCGATCAAGCCGTGTTCCTTCTGTTTGACGAGCTGGGTGTCACCCGGAACGATTGCTCATCGACGGTAGGGATTCGGTTCCCGGACTCCATCCTCTACTGCGGCAAGTTGCCGAAACGTGAGAACGACGAGAACCACGCCGCTCTAAAGACGTCGATGGATAAGGCGATGACTCCGTTCGCGACGCACGCGAATCCGTGGGTCGAAAAGAAGAAGTCCCTCAAGAGAACCTACCTCGTCGATACGATGCCCGTCACCGCGCTCCTGAAGTTCAAGAATCGGCAGATCGTAGTCGCCTATCCGTTGCAGATCGATACCTGCGAGGGGCAGGGTTACCCGACGGAACTGATTGACAGGTACATGGAGACCTGGGATCAACCCAACGAAGAGCGAAAGGTGGTGGTGAGAGAGAAGACCGACATACCGTATGCCGGTCCCGGACACATCGAGGACGCCGTGCTCATCGAGGAATCGAAAGTCCACCCTGAGTATCCGCTGGAAGCGCGGAAAAACAGAAGGCAGGGATTGGTGCTTCTGGGGGCGGTGATCGATGACGAGGGCAACGTCGCCGACATCTGTCTCTACAAGGTATCTCCGATGGGCTATGAGTTTGGGAAATCGGCCATCCAGGCGGCCGCCCGGTGGCGATACGAACCTGCGACCAGAGATGGGGAGCCGGTCGACGTGTACTTTTCAATCAAGGTCGATTACACAATCCACTGAGCGACCATCCAACCTCGGAAAATGAACCTCTCAAACCTCACCACCTGGCTCGACGAATGGTCCCAGACCTGGTCCTTGCCGACGCTTCCCCAGCGTGCACACTTCGAGACCAGCTCGCGTCTTCGAACCACCCTCGGTCGATGTCATCCCGTCAGCGGAACGATCCGACTGCACCCGGCGCTGTTGGACGAGCCCGAAGCGTTGTTACGAGAGGTCGCCTGTCACGAAGCGGCCCACGTGGCGGCCTATCTTCGTCACGGGCGACGGATCCGTCCCCACGGCCGGGAGTGGGCTGCGCTGATGACCGAGGCCGGATTCGAGCCCCGCGCTCGGTTGGATCCCGCCCGACTGTCAGAGAAGTGTCGTCAGGCGACCGGACCGCGTGGGCGTTACCAGCACCGTTGTCCGGTGTGCGATGTCGGTCGAACCGCTCGACGGGCGATGAGACGTTGGCGCTGTCGTACCTGCGTCCGCGCAGGCCGCGACGGGGTGCTGGAGATCGAAGAAAAGGGGACAGATTTATTTTTCCCCGGGGAAAAATAAATCTGTCCCCTTTTCCTACGGGCAGGTCAGCGTCTGGTCCGGCTCACAGGTGCCGCCACCCCGGGGGCGTTCGACACCGTCGCTGTCTCTGCCGTACGAACCCTCCATCCCGCTCTTGAACGGGACCACCAGGTAATAACGATTGAAGCCGTCCTGTGGAAACGTCCGTGTCGTCGCGCCACCGTTCACACAGAACTTGGAGAAGTGACTGGGGTACGCGCCGAGGAAGCCCTCGTAGATTGCGTAGTCGGTGTCGGTCGTTTCACAGGATTGGCTCCACGTCAGCTCCAGGTCTCCGCCGACGAGGTTGACTCGTAGCGGCTCGCCGGGCGTGTCGCCGCCGTTGGGAACGCTACCCGCTCCACCCACCGGCGCACAATCCACGACCGAGCGGATCACCCAGTCGCCGCTCACACCCAGGAAGCACGCGTCGGCCCAGCCGAGCCCAAGGGCGAAGAGGCCGTTCTTGCCGAGCTGGCAGCCGTCGGTGTCGTTGACGACGCTTGGGCCGATGGACTCGTTAGGGTCGTTGAGGAACTTGAACGAGACGATGTACTCCTGCCCGTTGGTCACGGGCTCGTTTAGCGGGATGACCATGTTCTCGTCCAGGAATCGGAACTCGTTGAACACGCCGTCGGTCATTGTCGGGCCGTCGATGCTCACCAGCTCCGTGCCGGGCGTCGGGAAGACTCCGCCCTCGAAGATCTTGATCGAATCTTCGATCGAGAACGGTTCCGTGCCCACCTCGGATCTCCAGAACACCTGCACCGCGACGATGGTCCCGTCACAGGGCGAGGTCTGCCAGCTGGCGGCGCTCTCGTTGGGATCGAAGCCGAGCTGCGCCGTGCCGGGGTTGCCGGCCACCAGCGAGTCGTTCTGTACGGTCACCTCCGCCGCCATGATCGGGGCGACGAACAACGCGACGACGATCAAGGTGCGCTTGGATATGGTCATGGGCATCCCCTATGGACTTTTGAGAACGATACGCACGGTTGGTCGGCCGCGCTGGCTATTTCGTCGTCATCGGGCTCACTCTGCGGAAACCCTACCATGAGAGAGCGATGGTGAGAAAAAGCAGGAAAAGGGGACAGATCTATTTTTCCCCGGGGAAAAATAGATCTGTCCCCTTTTCCTGCGTCCTTCCAATTCTTCGTTACTTCCCGCTTCCTTTGGGTCTGTACAGCCTTATGGAGGCGACCGATGCGACGACTGATCTGGACCGCGTTGATCCTGCTGGCGGTTCCCGCGATGGCCCAGGAAAGTGCCTCCTTTAGCCTGAAAGAGGGGGTTCTGAACTCGGGGGGGAACCCAGCGAGTGGCGTCACGCCGACCTCGGCGTCGTTCCGCATGGGGGTCGACTCGATCGGGTCCGCCGTCGGCGGTGGCCAGCTCTCCAGCTCGGCGTTCCAGCTGGACGTGGGCTTCACCGCCGCCTATCGCCCACCCCTCGAGGTGCTGGGGCTGATCTTCGACGACGCCGACACCCTGGTCTGGCTGGTCGAGGCGGCGGCCGCCGACTACACCCTCTATCGCGGCTTGATGAGTGGGATCGCAGCGCTGGGTTACGGCAGCTGCGAGACCACTGACATCCCCAGCACCACCGTCAACGATCCCGATATCCCGCCGTCCTCCGACGGCTATTTCTATCTCGTCACCTCCAACAATCGTCTCAACGAGGAAGGGACCAAGGGCTTCGATAGCGACGGTGCCGAACGTCCCAACCCCTCACCCTGTCCGTAGGAGTCTGAAGATGCGCATCTCCAAATCGATTCTCGTGATCGTCCTCGTCGCACTGACGCTTCCACTCCTGGCGGCCACGGCGCCCGACCGACTGAACTACCAGGGCGTGCTTCGGGACAGCTTTGATAACCCGATCAACGCGACCTACGACGTCGTCTTCCGCCTCTACCCGTTCGTGGCAGGCGGCAGCGACTACATTGTCGATCAGCATCTGATCGCCGGCACCGGTGGGGTGACTTTTCAGAACGGCCTGTTCAACGCCCAGATCGGCGGAGGAAACGTCTTCGACGGCAGCGGCCCCGCTACCTACAATTCGTTGGCGGAGGTCTTCGAGTTCTGGACCGATGTATGGCTGGAGATCGAGGTTAACGGGGAAATCCTCAGCCCACGGGTGCCGATCGCCTCTTCAGCGCACGCGTTGAACGCCGAGCATGCCGAGACCGCGGACTCCGCCACCGACGCGATGACGGTCGGGGGGTTGTCGACCTCGAGCCTGCTCACTACTTCCGGTAGCACCCAGACCAAAGCCGGTTCTCTTACGATCGATGGAACCCTCACTGCCGGAGGCAACATATTCGACTTCGGTTCGAGCGCCAGAATCCACTCGACGACCGACTATCTGCACCTCCAGGCCGGCGATCAGACGTCCGACGATCTCTATTTGCAGGCGGGATCCGGTCCAGGTCAGGGAAGAATCGTCGTCCAGGGTCTCGGGCCGATGAACTTCTCTTCCGGTGACGGGACCTACAGCTTCGACGACGCCAATGGTATGGAAATCGCAAGCATGACTCCCCTCGGCTACCTGCAGATCGACGGCGGTTTTGATTTCGATGGATCGCTGACATCGGCTGCTGGGGGCTATATCTTCCCGGCGGCGAGCATTTTCCGCGTCCAGGCAGGCGACAATGACACCGATGATCTGTGGCTGGTAGCGGGCAATGACAACACCGACGGCCGGATCATTCTGAACGGTGACGCCCAGATCGATTTCTTGTCCGGAAACGGACGGTACAATTTCTGGAACGAGAGTTTAGGAATGGTGACCGCCGATCTCGACCCTACAGGCAATCTCAATATCGATGGAAGCCTTACCTTTGATGGCACACTGACATCGGCATTGGGAGGGTACGTCACTGCGGGGCAGACGATCATGCGTGTTCAGGCCGGAGATACCGACTCCGACGACCTATGGCTTGTGGCAGGCAACGACAACACCGACGGCCGCATCATCATGAACGGCGACGGCCCGATCGAGATACGGGCCGGCAACGGATCGTTCCAGTTTTACAACGAGAGCACGGGGCAAGAGACCGCCAGTCTCGATGCCAGCGGCAATCTACAGATCGAAGGCAGTCTGTCCACCGCCGGTGGTGCCAGCCTGACCTCGTTTGCAACCAGCACCAGCCTCCAGGCTGGCGATCTAGCCACGGACGATCTGTATCTCAGAGCCGGCAGTACGAGTAGCAACGGCGAGATCACCATCTTTGGCGAGGGTGAAATGTGGTTCGACGCCGGGAACGGTACCTACCGGTTCTACAACGGCTCCAACGTCGAGACCGCCTCCCTTAACAGTGTCGGCGATATTCAAATGGATGGAGACCTATTGATCTCCGGCAATGATTTGGATTTCGGCGGCGGTGCGCAGTTCTCGACCTCGACCGCCAGCATGTTTGCCTACGGCGGTACGACCTCAACCGACGACCTACACCTTTACGCATCGACCGCCGGCCTCACGTCTGGATCGATCTCGATCTTCGGCAGTAGCACCATCCAGATCAACTCGGGGAACGGAACGACCCAGTTCCTGCACCAGGGGAATCTCAAGGGCTTCATCGATAGCGCCGGTCGATTGGATCTGGACGGCAATCTCGACCTGGATGGTGGCAACATCTACATGAGAGAGTCCGGCATCGACGGCAATCAGGACATCCATTTCCGTGAAGACGGCTTGAACTCCGGCGAACGCTTCGAGTGGGACAACGCCGCCGATCGATTCGAGGTCTCCGACGATTTCCACACCTTCGGGACATTGACCGCCACCACCAAGAACTTCGTGCAGAACCATCCCTATCGCGACGACCTGGAGATCGTCTACACCTCGCTCGAGGGCGATGAGGTGACGGCGTTCACCCGCGGCTTCGGTCGATTGAAGGATGGGGTCGCGCGGGTCCAACTGGGCGAGACCTTCCCGTTTGTCGCTAACCCCGATCTGGGACTGTCGGCTCACCTGACACCTCGAGGCCAATGGGCCGACCTCTTCGTCGAAGAATTGTCCGTCAACGAGATCGTGGTTCGCGCCGCACCCGGAACCCCCGACGTCGCCTTCGACTTCATCGTCTTCGGTCTGCGTATCGGACACGAGCAGCTTCCGGTCATGCGACCGAAGCGTTCGGAGTCGTTCCTGCCGACGGAAGAGCAGTACGTACGGGATCGTGGAAACGACCCGGCCCTCGGCGAGGCGACGGCGTTGGCCCGCTACAGCAAGATGGCCGCCGACGCCCACGGGCGCGCCAGCATCGATACCAGCCGCGGCGACGCACTGAAGCTGGCCATCGGTCAGCGAGATACCCAGTTCGATTACCCCGTCGGCTCCGATCGATCCGAACGGGCAAGACACGCCGAACTGAAAAGTGAAATCGACCCCGATGCGTACGCGCAAGTCGAGGAGGAGACCCGTCCGGACGCCATCGAAGCGACACGTCGTTCGGTCGGCGGGGAAGTGACAACGGCGGCGGTTCAGGTCGCGCCCCCCATCCGTGACGGGGATCTCTACGCGGATTCATTCCGATCCGGTGCCGGCGAGATGGCCACCATGCTGCCGACGGGTCAGTCGCTCGACGCCGGAGACGTCGTCTCGATCGATTCCCAGACCGGCGCCATGATTCGAGCGACCCTGAACGCGGACCGCGCGGTCTTCGGCGTCGTCGCCGCAGATGCCGGCATGCTACTGGGTGCTCGCGAAACCGAGGGCGAGAACAGCAAGACCCCGATCGCCATGTCGGGCATCGTCCTCTGTAACGTCGACGCCAGCTACGGCGCGATCCTCCCGGGCGACCTGTTGGTCACGTCGGAGACCGCCGGACACGCCCGTCGCGACGACGACCCTGCGACGGGAACGGTTCTCGGTAAAGCACTGGACCGACTGGAAGTCGGCACCGGACAGATCCGGGTTCTGGTCACGCTGCGTTAGAGAAAAGGGGACAGATTTATTTTTCCGCCGTCTCGGCGGAAAAATAAATCTGTCCCCTTTTCTTACTTGAGGGTTACGGCTTCCATCCTTCGGCAGTTGCTGGCCTTGCAACCGGGTGGGTTCTTGTCGCCTTCCCGGGTGTAACGGATCCGAGCCGGGCGATCGTGAACCCGTGCCGCGATCAGCAACTCGAGCATCGCGTTGATTCGCACCTCGGAGGTTTCCTCGAGAGAGGCCGAGTAGTAGGGGACGTCCTTGTTCCATGCGGCTTGATCACCTTTGTACGGTGCGGCGCAATAGACACTGAGGGTCTTCGCCTTCACCGTGACCTTGCCGACGTTGCACGGTGCCCAGGCGTAGCTGGCGGCGTGGACCGGTGCGGCGATGACGAGACAGGCGAGGATCAGGGCCGCTGCGAACAGGTATTTGCGCATGATGGGGTCTCCACAGGCTCTACGTTCCATCAGACCCTAACATACCGGGTGGTTGCGCTTACCGGAGGATCGTTCCGCTCTGCTATCCTCCCTCCGTCAACAGCGGAGACCGAATGCAAGCCGGACAACAACTACAGCACTACACCCTTATCGAACAGATCGGCGAGGGCGGCATGGGGGTCGTCTGGAAGGCGAAGGACACCACCCTCGCTCGCGACGTGGCGATCAAGATCTTGCCTGCGGCGTTCGCCACCGATGCGGATCGTCGGTCCCGTTTTGAGCGGGAGGCCAAACTGCTGGCCACGCTCAACGACCCCGGCATCGCAGGGGTCTACGGGCTCCACGAGGCGGAGGGAATCTCGTTCATCGCGATGGAGTTCGTTCCCGGCGAGGATCTAGCCCAGCGCTTGAAGCGCGGGCCGTTGCCGGCGGACGAGGCGATCGACGTCGCACGGCAGGTCGCAGCGGCGCTGGAGACCGCCCATCAACGGGGCATCATCCACCGCGACCTGAAGCCCGCCAACATCAAACTGACTCCCGAAGGAAAGGTCAAGGTCCTCGACCTGGGCCTGGCCAAGGCGCTCGAGACCGAGAGCTCCGCCGATCCCGGCAGCATGTCGTTCTCGCCGACGGTGACCTCGGCGGGGACGATCGCCGGGACCCTGCTAGGCACCGCGGCGTACATGAGCCCCGAACAGGTCAAGGGAAAGGAGGCCGATCGACGCGCCGACATCTGGGCCTTCGGTGTGGTGCTGCACGAACTGCTGACCGGCCGAGCGACCTTCGCCGGTGAGACGATCTCCGAGACTCTGGCATCGGTCCTGCGGGACGATGTTAGCGACGAGAACATGCCCGCAGAGATCCCGGCCTCGGTCCGGCGACTGCTGACACGCTGTCTGGACCGCGATCCCAAGACACGGTTACAGGACATCGGCGAGGCGCGTATTGCCCTGTCACCCGAGGGCCTGGCGGCCGGTGGCACGGCTGCTGCCACGACGGCGGCCCACCGACGCACGATGCTGCCGTGGGTCGTCGCCGCCGTCGCACTGCTGGCGCTGGTCGCGGTGAGTTGGTTCGCGCTGCGTGGCCCACGCCAGCCACGAACGTTCGAGATCCGCGCCGAGATCGCCCCCCCGAAGGAGCACCATTTCCTGATCACCGGATCCAACGCAGGCTCGCTCTCGATCTCACCGGACGGCACGAGGATGACGTTTGTCGCCTCCTCCGGGTCGGGGACCCCGTCGCTCTACCTGCGCACGCTTGGTTCCAGCGAACCGCGGATTCTGTCCGGCACGGAAGGCGCGACCTATCCGTTCTGGTCTCCGGATAGCCGCCAGCTGGGGTTCTTTGCCGAGGGCAAACTGAAAAAACTCGATCTTGACGGCGGCGCACCGTTGACGGTGGCGGTTGCCGGGGACGGTCGCGGTGGGACCTGGAACGAAGACGGCACGATCCTGTTTGCCCCGGACACCCAGTCACCCATCAAGCGTGTCTCGACGGGTGGTGTCCTCGGCGAGGATGTGACCAAGTTGGATCCCGAGCGCGGCGGCGAGACGACCCATCGTCACCCCTCGTTCCTGCCCGACGGGCGTCACTTCCTCTACGTTCGCGGCAGCCACTCCGCCGCAGACGCGGATCCGGTCAACTCGATCTGGGTCGGTGACGTCGAGTCGGACGACACGTTCGAGCTGACGTATTCCATGAGCCAGGCGCACTACGCGCAGGGGCACGTGTTCTGGGTTAACGAAGGTTTCCTGATGGCGCGGGGGTTCTCAGCCGAGAAACTCGAGTTCACTGGCGAGGGGTTCGCCGTCGGCGAGGGCGTTGTCATGCAACCCAACACCTGGATCGCCGCGTTCGTGGTCTCCGGGGCAGGGCCGATTCTGTTCCAGACGGGCCTGACACCGGAGCGACAGTTGACCTGGTTCGACCGCCAGGGGCAGGCGCAGGACACGATCGGCAATTCCGGCGAGTACGACTTCATCCGTCTCTCTCCGGACGACCGTTCACTGGCCGTGACGTTGCTCGACGGAGTCTCCGGTCAGGGCGACATCTGGGTCTACGATCTCCAACGCAACGTCGGCAGCCGGCTGACTTTCGACGAGGCCCACGACGTGGGGCCCGTCTGGTCCCCGGACGGCAGCCGGATCGCGTTCGCTTCCAAACGCGGCGGCGCACACGGCATCTACGTGCGCGCCGCGAACGGACGTGGCAAAGCCGAACTACTCTACGCGAACCCCTTGCGATCCGAGGCGGAGGACTGGTCCTCAGACGGCAAGTACATCGCGTTCAACTCCAGCCCTGGCAAGGCGGATCTCTGGATCTATTCGTTGGAGGACGGCACGGCCGAACCCTTCGTCACCGGGGACTTCGACGAGGGTTACGCGAGGTTCGCGCCGAATGGCGAATGGATCGCCTACGTCTCCAACGAGAGCGGTCGCTACGAGCTGTTCCTGACCCGCTTCCCCAGCGGCGAGGGAAAGTGGCAACTCACCCGGGTGGGTGCCGACTGGACGGTCGGCTGGAAGAAGGACGGAAGCGAAATCTTCTACATCGATCTGGAGGGCAAGCTCTGTTCGGTCAAGGTGGAGCTGTCCGACCGGGTCGTGGCGGACATCCCCAACTGTCTGTTCCCGACCCAGTCCGGCAACAGCTGGACGAATAATTCCGACGGCGAACGCTTCGTGCTGGGTGTCCCCGATGATCAGGGTTCCGACTACCCGATCACCCTGTTGTTGAACTGGGACGGGCAGTGACAACCGGGAGCCGTTGCAAGCTGGACAACAACTCCAGCACTACACGCTGATCGAACAGATCGGCGAGGGCGGCATGGGGGTCGTCAGGAAGGCGACCGACACCACCCTCGATCGCGACGTAGCGATTGTGCCCACCCTCCAGGAACTGGTAGCTGTAGATCGACGGCGCACCGGCAACGCGTCAGGAAGTAGCCCCCCATCGCGCCTCCTTCCTCGCCTTCTCGGCCGACCCGATCGTCTCGTGTACTGATGGGCATTCCAACAAGGTCGGTCGCCGTGAAGCGGTTTCGGTCTCGCTAGAGGGCAACCAACGCGATCCGCTGATTGGGGTAGTCGAAGACCAGACGGTAGTCTCGTAGGATCGTGACGCCCACATTGCCGAGCCCGTACGGATCGGCCATCGCGCCGGCCTTGTCCAGGCTCAATCGGACCGGAAGGTCGTCGTAACGATGCCCCCCGATCTCGACCCAGCCCAGCCGGCCGTTGACGTACCGTGACGCACCGCCGGCGCCGTTGAATGTACGTGTCGGGCCGCTCTTCTTGCCAAGCAACGAGAATCGTTCCACGACTGGCGAGTAGAAGACGACGGTCGTATTGGCCGCGCCGGTGTCAAGACTGAACAGCCCGGGCTGACCTCCGTCAAACGTACCGGGGACATGCGGATGCTTCCCGTGAAGTACCAACGGCTGCCATTCGATGTCGGCGTCAGCTTCCCCCGCGGAGTCGTGCACATTGAGCGCGGGTGTGTCCAGCTCCATCGCGACACGCGCACGAATCAGGATGTCCCACCCGATCACACCCTCGATGCCGCGGAGCGACGGGACGGCCGTGTCGATGTCCATCTCCATGAACGCCAGGTTCTGCACCGTCATCGGGCCCAGTTGGAACGTGTCGATCGCATACAGCGGTGTCGCCGCGACATCCTCACCGGAGCCACCGAGTACGGTCATGCCCACCTTCTCCAGACCCAATCGTTTCGCAGCGGCAGGAGTGATGACGGAGGCTCCGGCACCCGAGTCGAAGATGAACCAACCCGTCGGCTTGCCGTCGATGACCGGTTTCACGGCCACATGACCGGTCCCGATCCTGCGCACGTTCAGTTGTGAGGGTGTGGCCGAGTCGAAGGTCGTGTCATCGACACCGCGGGGAAGACTTGCCAGGGCCTCGGCGTTGCAATCGGTGGTGACGGCCTTTCGAACGCGGAAATCATCGACGCCACCGGCTTCGTCGGTTCCCCGGATTCGATGGGGGATCTTCAGGCCATCCACCGCGCGATAGTCGGAATAGTCGATTGCAAGATCGGCGCCGAAGTTCGCCATGTCGACGTGTGTGGGGTGAAAGGTGTCTTCGTCGAGGGTCACGACCACATCCAGCAGGCCGTCCCTCGTACGCGCCGTGACCACCCAGTCGTCGCCGCGTCGAAGCGGTTCGCCGAGGACGATCGGTGCCTCCTCCGCCAGCCAGTAACCGCTCTCGATCCAGATCCCCAGCCGTAACGCTTCCTTCATGATCAGCTGCAATTCGAAGACCGCGCTGGCGCCATCTCTCTGCCAGACCCGCTGACCGTCGGAGGTCACGACGGTTGCCATCGGACCGTCGATCTCGTAGCGATAGGCGCCGCCCGCACCCAGCTGCATTTCATAGTTGGCATCGGTTCCGCGGTAGCTGCCGCCGCCCTGGATCGATAGACATCGGTCGCCGGTAGGGAGGTCGTCGGTTCCGGCAGCCCGACGAATCTGCTCCAGTGTCGGCGTCGTCGAGAGCTCGGTGTCTGACGTGGAGAACAGCACCCAACTGACGAGGGAGATCAGCACGCTCGTAAACGTCGTAATCCAGCGTGGGTCAGCGGATCGCACGGCCCCTCCTGGCGGTGGATACGGGCAGGGTCCCGACGGGTTGCGAGAATCGTGTTTTCGATTTCAAATCCGAGGTCGCCCGCGGCCGGATCCACGCCGTCAGGGCGTTTTTCGGTCTGGCCGCAACCTTGCAAGGACCCATGGCAGAGGAGGTCTGTGTCATGAGTCAACGCACTACCGTCTACGATCTGGGTATCGTCGAGCCGCCGCCACCGCCGGTCACGAGCATGCCGTTGCCCGTCCCGTCGGTCGTCGATCGCAGGGAACCGGCGCTGGCCGGACCGACCGCGAATCTCGATCCTCCACGCACACCGGCGGACGCCATCGCCGACAGTCTTGGACTTGCCATTCCAGGCATGTCGCAGATGCTGCGGGGTCGTTGGGCCGACGGGTTATTCTTCCTGACGGGGAGCCTGTTTCTCCTGACGCTGGGCTGGGCCGTCCTGAATTCGTTGGAACGATTGCCGTCGACTCTTGTCGCGCTCGGCTATCCGTCCTTCGGCGGCATCTACGCGTTGGAGCTGATCTTCCTCGCGTTGGCCTGGACCCACGTTGGCAATATTCTCTTCGGCACACCCCGCGGCGTTCATCGAACTCATCCCGTTGTGGCGGGTATCGCCTCGGCCTGTGTTCCCGGTTGGGGGCAGATCCTCAACCAGCAGCCGCGGAAGGCGGCTGCGTTTCTTGCCGGGCTCTGGACCGTGGCGTTCGTCTGGTTGTTGTCGTCATCGTGGGCCCTTGGGATCTTCGCGGCTCACGGTGTCGAGCTGGAATCCAGTCTGCGGGTCCTGTCGTCGCCGGTGGTGTTGTGGACGGCACCGATCCTCCTGTGGGCGTTGGCGATCTACGACGCCGTAGCCACGGCGAAGACAGAGTAGAGCGAAGGTCCATTAGTAGACTAGAATCCCCCGATGAACGTTGAATCGGGGACTCAGCTACTTCACTACACCCTCACCGACAAGATCGGCGAGGGAGGCATGGGCGCCGTCTGGAAGGCGACCGACACCACGCTCAATCGTGATGTCGCCGTCAAGCTGCTTCCGCCGATGTTCGCCGAGGACCCCGAGCGTCGTGCACGTTTCGAGCGAGAGGCCAAGACCCTGGCCTCGCTGAACCACCCCAACGTCGCGGCGGTCTATGGGCTGCACCAGGACCAGGGCGTGCACTTCCTCGTCATGGAGTACGTCGCCGGCGAGGATCTGTCGTTCCAACTCGCACGGGGTCCGCTGCCGCTGGACACCGCCCTCGACGTGGCGACCCAGATGGCCGCCGGTATCGAGGCCGCCCACGAGAACGGCGTCATCCATCGCGACCTGAAACCGGCCAACGTCATCGTCACCCCCCAGGGCAACGTCAAGCTGCTGGACTTCGGTCTGGCCAAGGGGTTCGAACGTGACACCGGTAGCAGCGATCCGTCGTTGTCGCCGACGATGACCTCCGCCGGGACCGTCGCAGGCATGATCCTTGGCACCGCGGCCTACATGTCGCCGGAGCAGGCCAGGGGCAAGCCCCTCGATCGACGGACGGATCTGTGGTCCTTCGGCTGTGTGGTCTACGAATGTTTGACCGGCAAGAGTCTGTTCGCGGGAGAGACGGTCTCGGACTCTTTAGCGGCGATCCTGCGGAAGGAGCCGGACTGGTCGGCGCTGCCCGACACGACACCGCCGTTGGTCCGATTGATGCTGAAACGTTGCCTCGCCAGGGACGTCGACAAGCGCTTGCGGGATGCCGGCGACGCTCGGTTGGAACTTCAGCACGCCATCGAGAACCCCGACGCGGGGTTGGAGCGTGTCGAATCGACCTCAAGCAGCAGCGGTTGGCTTCCGTGGGCCCTGATGGTGGCGGCACTGGTCGTCGCCGGTTACTTCGCGTTCACCGGTTCGACGGAAGAGCGCTCCACACCACGGGAGACTCGTCGCTTCACCATCACGATTCCCGGATCCACCCGAATCGGCGACACATTCGCGTCACCGCCCGCCATCTCGCCCGATGGCCGGTCGATCGTGTTCGGTGTCGGCGAAAGACAGAGTCAACTCTGGATACGATCAATCGACGACGTCGAGTCTCGTCGACTTCCCGACACCCAGAGCGCGCAGTTTGTCTTCTGGTCTCCGGATAGTCGACACATCGGGTTCTTCATGGGCGGTCGGCTACGGAGGATGGAGGTTGCGACCCGCCGCGTACAGCAGATCAGCGAGTCGGGGTCGTCCTATTCTCGCGGCGGCTCGTGGGGGATCGACGACACTATCATCTTCGCGCCGGATGCCAATTCCGGTATCCACGTCGTCGATGCCTCGGGAGGCGAGCCTCGCCCAGTGACCACACCCGATCCCAACGTGCCCGATGCCAGTCATCGATGGCCCTATTTCTTGCCCGACGGGAATCACTTCCTCTACCTGTCGTGGACCAACGACGTCAAGGCCCGGCAAGAGCACGGCGGAGTCTTCCTGGCGTCTGTGGATGGCAAGACGAAGCCCCATCGGGTGATCGAGGATGCCTCGAGCATGGCCTACGCACCGTCAGGCCACATCCTCGTGACACGCGAGGAGAATCTGATCGCCGTCCCGTTCGACGAAAAGACGCTCACGGTCAATGGCGAGGCGCAAGTCGTCGTATCGGGGGTCTTGCGAAACCGGGCCACCGGCCACAGCGCGTTTTCCGTTTCCGGCGAGGGGACCCTGCTCTACGCCGGTGGTCAGGCCTTCCCGCCGACATCCCTGAGTTGGGCCGATCGATCGGGTGCGCAGGCGGACATCGGAGTGGACCCCGCACCTTTTAACTGGGTTGAGCTGTCACCCGACGAACGTCGAGCGGCGGTGACGCTCTACGGTGCAACCGGTGACGAGCAGATCTGGTTGATCGATCTCCGCCGTGGCCTGCGAAGTCTGTTCGCATCGGGCCCGTCGGCCTACACGACACCGCTCTGGTCGGGGGACGGCAGCGAGTTGCTATTTACGTCTCAGGATAACGGCCCCCTGAACGTGTACCGTCGTCCGGCCGACGGATCCGGTGAGATGACGCTCGTTCTTTCGGACGACCAGGACATCATGGTGTTCGATTGGAGTCGGGATGGACGTTCGGTGCTGTTCTGGCCGGTGGGTTCCGGGCAGGGAACCTCGGATCTCTGGGTTGTCGAGGTGGAGAGCGAGAAGAAGACACTGGTGGCCGAAGGCGACGCTGCCTACACCGACGGACGATTCTCTCCCGACGGTAAGTTGATCGTCTATGCGACAGACGAGTCGGGGCGCAGCGAAATCTTCGTGCAGTCCCTGGTGACCGGAGGACGTTGGCAGGTTTCAACCGTGGGGGGCGAGTTGCCTCGCTGGCGCGGAGACGGGAAAGAGATCGTCTATTTCGATCCCGATCAGACTCTGCAGGCGGTCTCTGTCGATACGCGGCAAGATTCCGTGACCCTGGGAGCACCGGTGGCGCTGTTTGCTATCGAGGACGTCATCGTTACCTTCGACAGTTCCGGCGACCACAGCCGGTTCCTGATCGCCACTCGCACCGAGGGGGCGACGGAGCCGTTGCAGATCGTGCTGAACTGGGACGCGAAGCCCTAGCCGCCGCGACTGAGGGCATCCACCGGCGTCAACTTCGACGCCCGCACGGCCGGGTACAACCCGAAGGTTAACCCCACCAGGGTGCAGACCGCTACCGCGATCAGTGGTGCGATGAACGACCACGCGAAGGGCCAACCGGAGAAGATCGAGATCCCGTAGGCCAGCATGAAGCCGGTCACGATGCCGACCACGCCGCCAAGTAAAGAGATCGCGAAGGCCTCGATCAGGAACTGACGACGGATGTCGTGACGCTTGGCGCCGATGGCTCGGGATGCCGATCTCTCGTGTTCGCTCCAGGACCGTGGCCAGCATGATGTTCATGATGCCGATGCCGCCGACCAGCAATGAGATGCCGGCGATGGAGGCCATGACGATGTCGAAGATCCGTTGCGTCCGTCGATGTTGCTCCATCAGCATCTGTGGCACCACCAGCCGATAGTCGACGATGCCTCCGTGACGGGTCTCGAGTAAACGGGAGAGCGTCGCCGCCACCGAACCGATAGCGTCGCGATCCGATACCTCCAGATGGAACGCGTCCAGTTCGTTCTCCATCGGTTTGAAACGGAAGCGATTGCGGGCGGTCTGGAGCGGGACGAAGACCTTGTTCTGCGGACCGGAGAGTTGGACCCCCTGAAACTCCTGCTCCGCGGCCTGGGTCGATTTCAGGACACCGACCACCTCGAACCAGAGATGGTTGGCCTTGATCCGCTTGCCTAGCGGGTTGAGCGTGCCGAACAGATCTCGCGCCACCTGGGAGCCGATTACACAGACCTGGGCGAAGTTCTTCTCGTCGTCGTCGTTCAGTAGTCGTCCATGTTCTGCGGTGAGACTTCCCATCGGAAAGTAGGGCGGCTCAACACCGAAGACCTGTCCCTCGCTGTGACCGGAGTCCGCAAATAGTCCGAAGACGTTGATCTCCTTCACACCGGAGTAGCGAGCGACCTGGGGAAGCGTCGCGATCGAAACTTCCAGATCGCGAATGTTCAGGCCAAGCGAATCTTCACGGATCTCACGCAGCCGTTCGTCGGATTGCACCTCGGCCTGCACGATGACGTTCCGCAGACCCAACGAATCGATCATCGTCAGGGCCTCGCGCTCGGCGCCCTTGCCGATCGCGAGCATGCTGATCACCGCGCCGACACCGAAGATCATGCCGAGAAGGGTCAGCAGCGTTCGCAGCTTGTGATGGGCAAACTCGTCAAGGGCGTGACGCAGGCCGGTCTTCCAGTCCATCAGCCGGCCTCCGACCCGTCGCCCTCGGGGTCAACAAGCGCGATACGATCCCCGTCTTTCAGTCCGCCGACAATCACGGTCCGGCTGACACTGCGCATCCCAAGTTCGACCGCCCGTCGCTCAAACTTGCTACCGTCGGCGACGAAGACCCAGGGTTGACCCTCCTCGACGAAGATCGCCTGGTTCGGAACAGAAACGGCGGTCTCCTCGCTGGCCACCCGGATCGATGCGCGGACCTGACTGGACGGCTTCATCGTTACCGTGTCGGTCTCGTTGAGGGTCAACACGACCTCGAAGTACTTGACGGGGCTCTCGTTCTCGATGGCATTGGCCACCGGGGCGACGGTCTTCACCGTTCCCTCGATCTGAACCTCCGGGTGGGCTTCCATCTGGACCGTCACCGACAGCCCTTCCTCGAGACCTGCCGCTTCCGATTCCAGCACCTGGACCTTGGCTTCCATTTCGTCCAGGTCCGGCAGTTCGCCGAGAGACTGTCCACTCCAGAGTTCCATGCCGACACGGATCTTCTCGCCTTGCCATGTCTGTCCGGCCAGGAAGAAGCCGGCATGGGGAGCGAGGATCTCGAGCTGTTGTTTCTGACTCTCGAACTGGCCGATACGGACATCCTGGGTCTGTCGTTCCAGTCGTAGGATCTCGAGCTCCGTCTTTTCGCGCTCTCTCGTGCGGGCCAACTGCGACTCGTAATGCTGGATCTTGGTGTCGATCAACTCGATATTGATGCGGGCGTCGATGATCTTCTGTCGCGAGAAGATCCGTTCGTCTTTCGGTGCGCTTGTCACGGCGTCGTTTCGTTCCTGGGCCAGCAGCGTGAGCTGACCCTCGACCATCCTCAACTCCTTGGCGATCTCCTGCTTCTTCGCCTCCAGCTGAAAGTCCAATCGACTCAGTCGATTGCGAAACGTCGTCAGCTGTTCGTCGATCCGGTCGGCGTCGAGACGGGCGACCAGTTCGCCCTCGGCCACGTTGCTTCCGTCGGGGACGACCCAGGCGATCCGCTGGATGCCACGAAGCAACGTCGGTATCTCCACCGGCGTGGAGCGGGCCGCCGAGAGTTCCCCCTCGGCCTTGATGACAACATCGAAGGGTTGGGATTGCACCGTTACCAGCGGCACGGAGATTTGATCCTCACCGCAACCGGCGAAGAGTAGTCCCAGCAGGAGCATGCCGATTGAAGCGCTACGACGCATCGGTAGGCACCTCCACCTCGTCGCCGGCCTGCACGCCTTGTTCGACGATCACCCGACCTTGCCAACGAGGTCCAAGTACGACCGCGACATCTTTCGTCGTGCCGTTGCGCCGGATACGCAACGTTGGCCGATTGTCGACGATGCGTATCGACGACTCCGGAACATGGATCGTCGTCTCGGCCCCCGGCGCCAGGATCTCGACACCGGCCGCCATGCCGGGACGCATCAGGTCCGCGTCTGCCTCGTCGATCTGGATCGTCGCATCGAAGATCATCGTCGGGATGGTGGGGGACTTGGTTCGGAACAGGCGACCGAGGCTGCTGATCCGACCGGTAAACACCCGGTCGGGCGAGGCATCCAGGCGGACCTCGACCGATTGTCCTATCTGCACATGACGGGCGTCTCGTTCTGCGACCTCGGCCAGGACCTCCATCTGGGAGAGGTCGGCAATCTCGATGATCGATCGACCGGACCAGACGGTCTCGCCGACCTTCGGCTTCTCGCCATTCCAGCTTGCGGCGTGGACCACGAACCCGGCACGGGAGGCGACGACACTCAGGGCCTCGATATCCGACTGGAGTTGCTCGATCTCGCGGGTGTACTCGGAGACGCGATACTCGGCGGAGCCGATGGTCGCCTTCCGGTTATCCCGTTGCGTCTCGATGCGCTTGGCGATCAGCTCCAACTCCAGTTCGCCGAATTCGCGATCCAGCAGGATTTTTTCTAGCTCCGATGCCGCCTGCATCGTCTTCGGCACCGCAAGCTTCTGCTCCAACTGTGAGAAGCGTGCCCTGGCCTCGGCCTGTTCCAGGATCAACTGTTCCAGCTTGGATTGCTGGGTGATGCGCGTTCGTTCCAACTCGGTGCGCGATGTCTCAAGTCGAGTCTGCGCGATCTGTAGTCGATCCTGAAGACGCTGGCCGTCGAACCGAGCGACGGGTTGGCCCGGTTGGACCTGGGTTCCCTCGTCGGCCAGCCAGGTCAGCGTGAAGTTCCACTCGCTGGTGATGGTGGGGCAACCGACCATGGCGTTATTGGACGAGCGCAATTCGCCCGACGCATCGATCCGTCGGACAAACGGTTCCTCGGCGATCTCGAGCCAATGGCGGGTCTTGTTCTGAAAGATCCCGGCGCCGCTGGTGACGGCCACGACACCGATCGCGGCGATCACCACAAGGATCAACCAGCGCCACTTCATGGTGTCACCTCTGGTCGGTTGCCGGCCACGTCGATGGTTCGCGTCTCTCCGATCTCACAACGTACCGACATCCCCGGTCGCATGTAGTCGGCGGACGCATCGTCCATCGCGATACGCACGCGAAAATAGGACGCCCGTCCCCAACTGACACGCTGTTCGCCGGCGGAGGCGACGTAGCTGACCGTGCCGCTCAACGGATGTTGCGGATAGGCGTCAAGGGTCAGGGCAACCGGTTGGCCCTCCTGGATTCGCAGGACTTCCGACTCGCCGGCCCACGCCTCGACCTCGAGGGTGTCGAGATTCGGGATCCGCGCCACGGGGAACGTGGCTTGCAGACGATCCCCCTCGACGATCTTCCGCCCGAACCAGGGATGCACCTCGTGGACGACCAGCCCGGCGCGGGTGGCGCGAAGATCCAGGGCGTCCAACTCATCGGCGAGACGCGACCGTCGTTGTTCAAGTTCCGAGACCTCAATATCGACCGTGGCTTTTCGCGAGCGTGTGGTGGCATCGTGGGTCAAGAGCGTCATCTGCGCATCCTCGAGGCCCCTCTGCCGAGTCGCCATGTCCAGCTGACGTTTGCGGTAGTCGATACCCTTCAGCACATCCTGCGGAATATCGGCATCGATCCGTGCCTTCTTGTACTCGACCTCGGCACGCTTGAGCGCCAGTTCCAGATCCATCCTTGTCAGACGCGCATCGGCCTTGGCGTTGGCCCGCTCGTGAAATTTTCCGATCAGCTGATCCTCGATCTGTCGCAGGTTCTCCTCGACACCGGCAGGGTCGAGACGTGCGATGGAGTCGCCCTCCTCGACAAACTCGCCTTCGGGAATCAACCACTTGATCGTCACCTGCCAGTTGGAGGTGACGGGGATGGAGAACCGTTCTGCCTCGACGGCTCGTAGGGAGCCGGAGAGCACCAGGAGGTCCGACGCAAGGGTCGGCAGCGAGGTCATCGCGACGACGACCGCAAGGATCAAGAGCCTACGCACGGGTGTCCTCCACGATTTTTCCATCACGCATCCGAATCTGGCGATTCGCGCGCTCCGCGATCTCCGAGTCATGGGTCACCATCACCATGGTGTTGCCCTGTTGGTGCAGGGCGTCGAATAGACCCATGATCTCTTCCGATGACTCGCTGTCCAGGTTGCCGGTCGGCTCGTCGGCAAGCAGTAAGGTCGGCTTGTGGACCAGGGCCCTTGCGATGGCGACGCGTTGCCGCTGTCCACCGGAGAGTTGGTTGGGTCGATGCTCGATCCGTTCGGAAAGACCCACCCGCGCGAGCATTGCTTTCGCACGCTCGACACGTTCAACCGGTGGCACCTTTGCATAGACCAGCGGCAGTTCGACGTTCTGTGCCGCCGTCAGTCGTTCGAGAAGATTGAACTCCTGAAACACAAAGCCGATTTCGCTGTTGCGAATCTCCGCCAACTGGTCGTCTTCCATCTCGCTGACGGGCTGACCGCCCAGGACGTACTGACCTGAGGTGGGGGTGTCCAGACAACCGAGCAGATTCATCAGGGTGGATTTTCCGGAACCGGAGGCACCCATGATGGCGACGAATTCGCCCGGTTCTACCTGCAGGTCGAGATCGTCGACGGCTCGTATCTGCTCGTCGCCCATCTGGAACAGCCGGACGAGGTTTCGCATTTCGATGACACGCGACCCTGCCGGGTCGCCCAGTGCCGATACGGCCACGTGGCTCTCCTTTGGCTCCTACTCTAGTACGGATCTGTGGCGTCTGCCGCCTAGTCTGCGACGACGATTCCTAGGATTAGTACGATTGGGCCGCGGAAAAGTCGGCTATCGCGCTTCGTAGTCTCTGAGTCGCGTCAGCCCCTGGGACGACGACGAAACACTGAGCACCTCGTTGACAGTCTTGAATTGGAGAATGCGACCGCCATTGGCCAACGCCTCCTCGCGCTCTCGCTGTCGTTTCTTGAACAGCTTCTTGCCGATCTTGCTGAGCATGCCGGCGTCGGCGTTCTTCGCAGTTTCCTCTTCGGATAACGGCAACGGCACCGTCTCGAGCATCAACTCCGTTCGTAGCGGTGCCCCGTTCAACTTGCCACGATCCTCGTAGTAGCGGGTCATGGCGTTTCGCAACGCAGGGGAACCGGCCAGAATCTCAGTGAGCTTCTGATCGGTCTCCCGGATCGGCTGATCCAGCTCGAGTGCTTGCATGTAGTCCTGTCGGAAGCGCTGAAACTCGTCAAAGACCTTCAGCTTCGGGCCGACCATGATCGTCGCGGTCAGGACGGCGCCGCCCCCGTCTTCCAGGGTCATGCCGTCCTGATGGACCGTGACCACCCAGCGATACTCGGTGGTCTCGTATCCGCCGTGTTTCGCCGTCGCACCGGTGGGACCTGACTCCAGCGTCGAAACGTACTTGATGGGTGGCGCCTCGTCGGTACCCGCCATGCTGGTGGGACCCTCGCCGCCATCGAAGACACCTTGCATCAGGTGAAGCTGATCCTTGACCTCGACGAAGGACCGGACCTGATACCGCTGTTTCGACTGCTGGACGTCGAATTGCAGCTCCTTGTCCAGATCGATCAGCGTGCCCCGCGTTCCGGCCAACTCCATCATCCGTCGATTCTGGATGGCCGTTCGATGGATAACTCCATCCTTGGCCGTGCCGGTCATCCGCTTGATGATCTTGGCGCCGCCGCCAAACTCGACCGTGACGCGGGATTCGATAGAGCCCTCGGCGAACGCGGGGAGAGCGATCACCAGCAAGCTGACAAGGACCAAGGCTGAATAACGTTTCATGGGGAGTCTCCTGAAGCAAACTTAGGGCTTCCCGGCGAAAAGTCGAATCGGCCGCGTATCATTAATAAGAAAGGGTGAAACGCGCCGAGTTGAATCGCCCAGATTCCGGACCTACGTTCCAGTCAACGAGGTCGACTTGAAGCAATTCTCCCCGGCGCTGGCCGTCCTTCTGGCCCTTGTCGCCAGCTCGTTGGTGGCCTCTCCCAACCGACAGCCGGTGACCGAACGCCCTGCGGCCGAGTTCCGGGAGAGTGACTGGAAGCGCGCCTTCGAGTGGCTGGAAAAGGGAGACCGTCGCGCCATCGATTTCTTCCGGCGCGCGTTCGCAGTCGAGGAAGACAAGCAGTTGAAGCAGCAGGCGGCGGCGATGCTGGTCGTGCTGCAGGACAAGGACCCGCAGTACTACGCCTACCTCGAGGGATTTGCGCAGGCGATCGTCCAGCGCGACGCGCCGTTCCCGTTACAGATCTCGAAGGACGGGGAGGTGGTTCCCGGGGTCTATTCGCTCCGATTCCTGAACTGGTGTCTGACCCACGAGTTGGACCCGAAAACCGCCGTCCACCAGTCGATCTATACCGACCCCTCGGATCTCTTCTTCCTGGGGCAGACGGGAGATCCTCGGTCGTTCGATCTGATGCTGCAGGCGCTGGACGCCGACAACCACTTCGTCGCCGTGCGGGCCGCCAGCTCTCTGGCCTACGTGGGGGACCGCTCGGCGATCGATCCGATCATCGAGCTCTCGAAGCGTCTTCCCACAGGTGTAAGCCTGTTTGTTGCCGAGGCCCTTCTGCACTTCGATGATCCAAAAGCCCTGGCCGCGGCCCGGGAGATGGTTTCGGCCGATATTCTGGCGGAACTTCTGAGGTCGGTGGACCGGGATAGGCAGCGGCGTCACGCGGATCGCCAGCTCCTCAGAAAACTGACGGCGACGATCGCGGGAGTGCCGTAGAATGCCGCCATGCCAACAGATAATGAGATCGCACGTTCTGCCGTTACCCGTCCGATTAGCGAGATCGCCGAAGGGCTAAGCCTGACCGGCGAAGACATCCGTCTCTTTGGGACCGATGTGGCCAAGGTCGATCCGGCCGTCCTGCGACGACCCCGGCCCCGCAAGAAACCCAACCGGCTGATCCTTGTCTCGGCGATGACGCCGACCAAGGCCGGCGAGGGAAAGACCACCACCAGCATCGGCCTGGCACAGGGACTTGCCAGTCTCGGCGAGTCGGTCTGCCTGGCCCTTCGCGAGCCCTCTCTGGGGCCGGCGTTCGGCATGAAGGGCGGCGCCACCGGTGGCGGTCGCGCCCAGGTCGTCCCTCGTGAGCGAGTCAATCTGCACTTCACCGGTGACTTCCACGCCATCACCTCGGCCCACAACCTGCTGGCCGCAGTGCTGGACAACCACATCTACTTCGGCAACCAACTTCGCATCGATCCACGACGCATCCTCTGGCGACGCGTCATGGACATGAACGATCGGGCGCTGCGGAACACGATCGTGGGTCTTGGCGGTCACAAGCAGGGCGTGCCACGGGAGACCGGCTTTGACATCACCGCCGCCTCCGAGGTGATGGCGATGCTCTGTCTGGCCGAGAATGAAAACGACATGCGGGCGCGACTGGATCGGATCCTGGTGGCGTTCGGCTACGAGGGTGAGCCGATCACCGCCGAGAAGCTGCAAGCCTCCGGTGCGATGCTTGCGCTGTTGCGTGACGCGCTGTGGCCCAACCTGGTGCAGACCCTCGAAGGGGTACCGGTGTTCGTCCATGGCGGTCCGTTTGCCAATATCGCCCATGGTTGTAACAGCGTCATCGCCACGCGGATGGCGATGCATCTATCGGACTGGGCCGTGACCGAGGCAGGCTTTGGGTTTGACCTGGGCGCCGAGAAGTTCTTCGACATCAAGTGTCGCAAGGCCAAGCTGGACACCGCGGCGGTGGTGCTTGTCGCGACCATCCGGGCGCTGAAGCTTCACGGCGGTGCGGCCAGTCGGACGCTGGCCCGACCGGATCCCGAGAAAGTCGCCGCCGGCCTGCCAAACCTCGAAAAACATATCGAAAACATCCATCAGTTCGGCGAAAACCCGGTCATCGCGTTGAATCAGTTCGGCGACGACACCGATGAAGAGATCGACGTGGTCCGTCGTCGTTGTCAGGAGCTTGGCATCCCGTTCGCGGTCTCCAATCACCACGCCGGCGGCGGCAAGGCGGCTGAAGAACTTGCCAGGGTCGTCATGCAGCAGGCCGAGATCCACAGCGACCCGTTCGCGCCTCTGTACGAACTGGAAGACACGGTCAAGGACAAGATCCTCGCCGTGACGAAGAAGATGTACGGCGCCAAGGACGTCGTCTTCACCAAGGACGCCATGCGGGACCTGAAGGACGCACGACGGCTGGGCTACAACAAGCTGCCGATCTGTATCGCCAAGACGCCGGCATCGCTATCGGACGATCCGAAGCTCCGTGGACGCCCCGACGATTTTGTCGTGACGGTCCGTGGATTGCAGATCAACGCCGGTGCCGGGTTCCTGGTGGTGTTGACCGGCGACATCTTGCGGATGCCGGGCTTGCCGCGTAAGCCGATCGCCGAGGCGGTCGATCTACGCGATGGCGAGATTGTTGGACTGACCTGATGAACTTTGAGGCCGGGCAGACCGTCTCCCACTACAAGATCCTGAACCGTCTGGGTAGTGGGGGGATGGGCGTCGTCTACGAGGCCGAGGATCAGAACCTCGGTCGTCGTGTGGCGCTGAAGTTTCTTTCGGCCGAGATGGAGAAGGACTCCCAGTCGTTGGAGCGGTTCCAGCGCGAGGCCCGTGCCGCGTCGTCGCTGAATCACCCCGGTATTTGCGCGGTCTATGCCATCGAGCGTCACGACAATCTTCTGTTCATCGTGATGGAGTTGTTGGAAGGGGAGACCCTTTCCAAATTGATGGGCCCCAAGCCCCTGGAGCTGGAGCGGTTCTTCACCATGGCGATCCAACTTGCGGATGCCATGGAGTCGGCCCACTCGAAGGGGATCGTTCATCGCGACATCAAGCCGGCCAATGTCGTGGTCAACAGCAAGGATCAGATCAAGATCCTCGATTTCGGTCTGGCCAAGGTCGACTCGTCTCCGGGACTCCAGAGAATGACGCCGGCCGACGATGAAACCGTCGCCGACTCCGCCAACCTGACCGCCGCCGGGACCGTCATCGGCACGGTGGCCTACATGTCGCCGGAGCAGGCTCGGGGCAAGCTGACCGATGCCCGCACCGACCTGTTTTCACTCGGGACGATGCTGTATCAGATGGCGACGGGGGTCTTGCCGTTCGAGGGCGAGACCTCGGCCGTTGTCTTTGACGCGATCCTCAATCGCAACCCTCCGCCGCTGACCCAGACCAACTCGGCCTTACCGCAAGAGCTGAACAGGATTCTGGACAAGGCGCTGGAGAAGGATCGCAACCTGCGTTACCAGACGGCGACGGACCTCAAGACCGACCTGGCCCGATTAAAACGGGATCTGGATTCGGGGACCCGGCAGGCGGAAGAGCTAACCACCTCACGTGGCGGAACGACGACCACCAAGTGTGCGCTGGCCGTGCTTTACTTTGAGAATCTCAGCCGGGCGCAGGAAGACGAGTACTTCAGAGACGGCATCACCGAGGACATCATCACCGAGCTGTCGAAGATCAGTGGCGTGAACGTCTTCTCGCGGCCGACCGTCCTCGCCTTCCGCGACAAGCAGGTGACACCGGCCCAGATCGGGCAACAGATCTCGGCGACCCATGTGCTTGCCGGAAGTCTGCGGCGGGCCGGCGATCGATTGAGGATCAACGCCCAGCTGATCGATACCAAGACCGACTTCCCGTTGTGGTCCGAACGCTACGACCGAGAGATGAAGGACGTCTTCGAGGTCCAGGACGAGATCGCTCGAAAGATCGCCGACGCCATGAGCATCACCCTCAGCCCGCAAGAGCAAGAGGCGATCGCGACCAAGCCCACCGATTCCTTGCAGGCCTACGACATGTACCTGAAGGGCAAGAGCTACGCCCGTCGCCTGACACGACAGGACATGGACTTCGCCCTGCAGATGTACGAGAGCGCGGTGGCGCAGGATCCGAAGTTTGCGCTGGCCTACGCCGCCATCGCCAACGTCTGCGCCCAGTACCAGGGTAGCTTCGGTAGCAATACGAATCTGTTGGACCGGGCCCAGGAGGCCGCGAAGATTGCGGCGGAGCTACAGCCGGCACAACCGGAAGTGCTGGTCGCCCAGGCCTGGGTCTACTACGCACTGAACAAGTACGAGGCGTCATTGGCGGCGGTACGGACCGCCATCGAGCGCAAGCCCGATTGCGAGGGCGCGTATTACCTGCTTGTGCGCGCGTTGTTCGCTGCCGGCTTCTATCAGGAAGTCGCCAACATGAGCGAGGCGGCGCTCGAGTCTGCCGGACCCGACTACAACGTCTACGTCCCGGTCTGCAACGCGCTCAGCGCGCTGGGCAAGACCGACGCCGTCAAGAATGTTCGCGAGCGGTTCATCCAGACTCTCGAGAAACATCTGCAGGTTGTCCCGGAGGATGCCCGTGCGCGAATCCTGCTGTCCGGCGACTACGCCGAACAGGGTCGCGTGGAAGATGCCATGCGCGAGGCCAACCTGGCGATGGTGCTGCGTCCCGACGAGGCCGCCGTGCTGTACAACGCGGCGTGTACGTTCTGTAGTCTGAACAAACGGGCCGAGGCGATGGATGCGTTGCGGAAGGCGCACAGCTCCGGGATGACGGATCCGGTGTGGACGCGACGAGACCCGGATCTGAACATGTTGCACGGGGATCCGGAGTTTGAAGAGCTGTTTCCGGAGACGGACGCGTCCTAATCGCGAGGATCTATACGATCGACGAACTCGGCGAACTTCGAGCCACCGCCTTCTGCCTCCGCCCAGCTTGCAATTCGATCGAGATCGATCTCTTGTGCGAGAGCCACCAGCACCGCTTGTTCTAGAGATTCGGTGTCGTTCCAGTGGAAATACGCGGCGAGCCTATCCATCACACAGTCGGTCGGATGTAACAGGCGCAACGTTCCGAAACGGGTGCTGCGCTCGGCGAAGCTGCTGATGTGTGTCTTGCCGATCTGGACCGGGCCCGTGGAAAACTCAACCCAGAAGCGAGTGTCGCGGTGGGCCCAGTGACGACCGCTCTTCTTGAAGCCCAGTTCAGACGTCGCGACGTCGACTGAGCGCCCGAGGCCGATCTCGATGAAGTCGAGATCGTAGGATTCATAGACGTTGTCGGAATAAATCGACACGACGCTGCCGCCCGATAAGACGGTGTGAATGCCGTGATTCTCCAGGGTGGAGCAGACCAGCGCGCCGGCTCTTTCGAAGCGCTCCAGTTGGCGTTGCACCATGCTCAGCGAGACGTCGAAGACGTCGGCTATTTCGCGGGCGTGCCCTTCATCGAACTGCTCCAGGTAGAGCAGAACCTTTGGGGGCGGTAGTTTCGAACCGTTCTGCACGCCCGAGTTGGGAATCGGATTCTCAACAGCTACTTCGAGTACAGCGATTTCACCTATTTCAAACGGATTGCCTCGGTGGGACAGGGTTTGATGCAGTCTCCGCAACCGGTGCAAGCGTTGTAAATGATCGTGGGTCGACGGTTCTCGAAGGCGATCGCCTGCGGCTCACAGGCCAACTTGCAACTGATGCAGATTACGCCATCCCAGGCAATGCAGTTTCCACGGTCGAGAACAGCGACCAGACCCCCTCCGTCGTTTTCCGCGGAGCCATAGCCGAGGACACGACCACGGAGGAATGCTCGCCGGCCGTAGGCGATCGGCCTGTCCGAGTTCGAACTCATTGCCGGTAGGTGTTGGGTACCAACGGTGCTGCATCGGTTTGCGGTACGTGGCACTGAGTACAGACAAAATAGGCGCCGACGACATCCGGGGTGGCGTCGCCGGGGTTGTGACGTTTGTCGGTGTAGTGGCTTATCGGCATCGGCGTCGGATCTTCGGGAGCGACCTCGTCACCGATCTCGTCGTAGAGTTCGTGACAACCCATGCAGTAATTCTCGTCGATCATGATTGGCAGCAGATCTTCAATATTGTGGGCGATCAGGGGCGGCGCCTTCGAGAAGTATGCGCCGAGTAGCTCGTTTTCACCCGGCTCCAACCTCGTGCTCATCGCGACGATCGGATCAGGTGTAGAGAAGACGCTTTCCTTACTGAGACCGAGTTCATCATCGATCACCGTCACCGTCTGATCTATCTGCGTGCCGGCGCAGGCCTGGAGCAGCACGACCAGAACGATCATGATGAGAATCGGATACAGGTTGCGGGGTTTCATGACACTCTCCTCACGCCTTGTAGATCTTCACCGCACATTTCTTGAAGTCGATTTCCTTTGACAGCGGGCAGGTCGCATCGAGTGTGACCTTGTTAATGAAGACTGCCTCGTCAAAGAACGGAACGAAGGTGTAACCCTTCGGTGGCCGGTTGCGCCCCTGGGTCTCGACCACCGCCTTGACCTTGCCGCGGCGTGACTCGACCCAGGCGACGTCGTTGCGGGCCAGTTCCCGGCCTTTCGCGTCGGTGGGGTGCATGAAGACCTGCGCCGCCGGCACGGCGCGGTGCAGCTCCGGCACCCGCCGAGTCATCGTGCCTGTGTGCCAATGCTCGAGTACACGCCCGGTGGATAGCCACAGGTCATAGTTGTCGTCTGGTTGCTCGGGTGGCGCGGCATAGGGTCGGAAAAAGATCTTCGCCTTACCGGTGAGCTTTTGCTTCTCGGGATCGGTCACGCCGTCCAGGTTTCCAGTCGGCAGCGCCTTCAAGGCCTTTCCATAAAACTCGAAACCGGCGCCCTTCGTCACGTAGGGATCGTACTGTTCGTTGAATCGCCACTGGGTCTCCTTGCCGTCGACGACGGGCCATTTGAGACCGCGGACATCGTCTTGATAGTAGACATCAAACGACGCCAGGTCGTGCTGGTGTCCGCGACCAAACGCGGCGTACTCCTCGAACAGTGCTTTCTCGACGAACCACTTGTCGCCGTCCATCACCTTGACCGTGCTGTTGTCGTGTCCTCCGGCCACCGGATCGGGCCAGGCGACTGACTTGTTGGTTTCGGTAGCGAAGAGGACGTCGTACAACGTGCTGTCGCCGGTGTAACCCATTTCCTCCGCCGCAAGTAGCACGTCCGGAAGTTCGCCGTCTGCGAAACCATCTGCCGACAGGCCGGGAACGTTCTTCTGACCCCAGACCTCGGAGAGTTTGAATCGCTTCGCAAATTCCAGGACCTGCCAGACGTCGCTGCGCGCCTCGCCAGGGGGTGGGACCTGCTCGCGCCACAACTGGGTCCTGCGTTCGGCATTGCCGTAGCCGCCCCATTTCTCGAAGATCATCGCCGAGGGCAAGATCAAATCGGCGACCTTGCCCGAGATCGTCGGGTAGGGGTCGGATACAACGATGAAATTGTCCATCTCCCGTGCGGCACTGATCCAGTGGTTGGCGTTTGCCGTGGCCTGGAACGGGTTATTGACCTGCACCCAGGCGAAACCAACCTGCCCATCTTCGAGATCCCGCATGATCTTGGTGATGTGGCTGCCGACCTTGGGGTTGAGTGTCTTGTCCGGAAGATTCCATAACTTCTCGGAACGCGCGCGATGCCCCGGATTGGTCACCACCATGTCCGCAGGCAATCGATGGGCAAACGTTCCGACCTCCCGAGCCGTGCCACAGGCCGACGGTTGGCCGGTCAGTGAGAAGGCGCCGTTGCCCGGCTGAGCCTGTTTTCCGAGTAGCAGGTGAACCATGTAGGCCTGCTCGTTGACCCAGCTGCCTCGGTAGTGCTGGTTGAAGCCCATCGTCCAGAACGATACGGCCTTGCGATTTTTCTCGATGTAGAGATCGGCTAGTTGCTTCAGCTTCTTGCTGTATGAGTCGAGAGATTCATCGACATCACCCTTCGAAAGCTCAGCGACAAACCCTAACGTGTACGGCTCGACGCCCTTCTTAAATTCGTCGAAGCTGATCATCCAATGTTTGACCGATTTCTTGGTGTGGGTCTGTTTGATTTTCTCGCCGGGTGTCTTGCGTTGGGCAATTGCCTCGTACTTGTCGAGGGTGACCTCGAGTTCCTTGGCCAGGGTGTCCTTCTCGGCATCCATGGCAAACTTGTCGGTCGCTCGCATGCCATAGCCGATGTCGTAAGGACCGGTGGCGAAGACGCAATGCTTCTTGACGAACGCGTCATCCCAGGCCTCGCGCTTGACGATCTCCCGTGCCACGTAATTCCAGATCGCCAGGTCGGTACCGGGTTTGAACACGATCTCGAGATCGGCGAGGTTCGAGCACTCGTTGCTGACCGTTGTCAGGTTGACGACCTTCACTCGCTCGGGATCCGAGAGCTTTCGGTCTGCGGCGCGGGACCACAGAATCGGGTGCATCTCGGCCATGTTGCCGCCCCAGGTGATGATCGTGTCGGTCTGCTCGATGTCGTCGTAGTTGCCGGAGGGCTCGTCGATACCGAAGGTCTGGATGAAACCGACGACCGCAGACGCCATACAATGCCGGGCGTTGGGGTCGATGTTGTTACTGCGGAAACCGGCCTTCATCAGTTTGGTCGCAGCGTAACCTTCCTGAATTGTGTATTGACCCGAGCCCATGATGGCGACGCCTGCGGGGCCGAGCTTTTCGTAATGCTTCTTGAACTGCAGCTCCATCTCGTCGTAGGCCCGCTCCCAGCTCACCGGTGTGAACTCGCCCTGCTTGTCGAACTTGCCGTCGGTCATACGCAATAGCGGCCGGGTCAGACGGTCCTTGCCGTACTGGATCTTGCCGTTGAAGTAGCCCTTGACGCAGTTCAGACCACGGTTAACCGGTGCGTCGGGGTCGCCCTTGGTACCCACGACCCGACCGTCCTTGGTTCCGATCAGAATCCCGCACCCGGTGCCACAGAAACGACAGACGCCTTTGTCCCATCGCCAGCCCAACTCGGCGGATCCGGCCTTCGCCAGGGCCTCGGAGGTCATGGGCAGTCCGATGGCGACTGCGGCACTGGCGGCGACACTAGCCTTCAGAAAGTCTCGACGTTTCCGATCCATCTTCGAACTCCTCGCAGTTGAAATAGTGACGTGTTTGCAGAATGCGACGGCTCAATCCCGAAGCATCGTCGGCACGGTAGGAATGTCGTCGAACACTTTGCGGTCATCCTCAAAATTGTGGTGAACCATCTCGGCCAGGATTACACCGGGCAATCTCTTGAGCGTCTTCAGACACTCGACCTCATCGTGGACCGATTCGGCTTCCTGGGTGACGATGATCCGCCCGGTCTCCTCGTCGATGTGATGCACATCGACACCGGGTAGTGCCGCCAGCCTCTCGACCGACGAGCCGACGTCGGTCACCGAGACAACCACCAGAATTCCAGACACATTCATCGTATTCTCCCGAGCGGGAATTTTTGTCGCTGCATCATTATAGTGATCGCCAACAAATGCAGACAGGGCTGGACGGGCGTTCTTATGGAGCGTTGAAGTCGAATAATTCGATGTCAGTCCTCAGTTTTGAACACTCGATTTCGCAGGAACTCCTGCGGGTCGTAGGGCGGCTCTCCCCCGTGACGACCAGCGCCGGCGTCTTGAAGTGGGCCACGTAGTTCGATTGAGCGGCTTCGTAGCCGGCGATCGCCTGGGAGCGAACGCGATCTCTTTGCGGGTAAGAGGAACAAGCGCTTTTTTTCGAAACTCACGGAGTACGGGTGACCTGCCCCCACTAGACCGATTCAATTACAGAAGTAGAATTCCCGGCCTTGCCCGCACCCAATATCTGGGCGCTCACGGAGAGCCAGAAACCCACTCCACGCCACAGATCGACCTGACCCGCCCAGAGCTTCCTAGTCACTCCTCACCGACACCGCCGCCCCGACACATCGCTCACTGCCCCTACCGCTGCGTTATGCTGGGTGCATAGTTTTGAGGAAGGACAGTTCCGCCAACGACGGGGGGGCGGCTTTCGCGAACGCCGTCCTATACTCCCCTGGCAACCCAGGCCGTTTCCGATCGATACAGAGTGAGTGTCCCATGACTTCTGCCACGAATCAGCCCAGCTTTTTCGATCTCGTCCCTGGCCGAGCTACGTTGCTGTTCTTCATTGCGGTCTTCTTCATCTTCGCTCCGGTGGCGTTGTTGCCGATCTCGATGTCGGAACCGGTTCCCGAGATCGGTTGGATGGCGTTGATCTGGGCTCTGTCCGGCGGAGTCGCCGTCTCCTGGGCGGCGACTTTCACGTTTTCGCGATGGTGCATCGCCGGCATCGTTTTCTTTCAACTGGGCATGATCCTCGCCTTCGGTCTGGCTCGAGTTCGCGGCACGGTGTCCTGGGAAGGCGTGGCCACGACCGCGGCGATCGTCGCCGGCTACGTGCTGTTCGTCGTGTTCATCACCGGCCAAGGTCGCACCACGCTGCGCCTCAAGACGGAGATGGAGCTGGCCCGGCAGATCCACGAGACGCTTGCACCTCCGATCAGCACGCAGAGCGACCGTTTCGAGGTTCATGGCGTGTCGATCGCCTCGAGCGAAATGGGTGGCGACCTGATCGACGTGGTCGAGCACGGACGAGGGACCGACATCTTCGTCGCCGACGTCTCGGGGCATGGCGTTCGCGCCGGCGTCGTGATGGGGATGGTCAAATCGGCCTTTCGTGCGCTGCTGCAGTCGCCGCGACCGCTGGGTGAGACGTTGACCGGGTTGAACGCGCTGCTGGAGCAGGTAACGACGTCCGAGATGTACACCACGTTCGCAGGCGTTCGTGTTCCGCGTGAGGGCGGCGGCCTGGAGTTCGCCGTCGCCGGCCACTCAGGGGTGCTGCACTACCGGCCGGGCGTCAAAGAGCCCGCGAAGCTCGGCAGCCGGCATCTCCCGCTGGGGTTGTTCCCGCAAAGCTGTAGCACGGATACGGTCGACGTAGAGCCCGGCGATCTGCTCGCGGCCTACACGGACGGCCTCAATGAGACCGAAGACGCGAGTGGTGAACAGCTCGGGAACGCCGTGATCGAGACGACCATCGGGGAGCGTCGCGACCAGCCGCTAGAGCAAATCGCTGAGGCCGTGCTGCAGCTGACCCGGGCCCACGGGGCGCAGGACGACGATCGCTCGCTGCTGCTCGTGCGACTTCGCTAGGTTGGACGCCGGCAGCGGGAAGTGCCGGGGGCTCCCGGCCCCTAAAAAGACAACTCCGGCCCCTTCGGCACAATCTCCGTCGGATTGATCGCCCGATGCGTCACGTAGTAATGCCGCTTGATGTGATCCATGTTGATGGTCTCCGCCACCCCCGGCACCGCGACCAACTCCGCCAGATACCGTGACAGATGCGGATAGTCCGCGATCCGCCGCAAGTTGCACTTGAAGTGCCCCACATAGACCGCGTCAAACCGAACCAGCGTCGTGAACAACCGCCAGTCCGCCTCGGTGCAGACGTCGCCGACAAGGAAGCGTCGCTCCGCCAGCAACGACTCGACCCAGTCCAACGCAGAAAACAACGTATCGAACGCCCGATCATAGGCCCGTTGCGTCGTCGCAAACCCGCAACGATAGACGCCGTTGTTGATCTCGCGATAGACCCGCTTGTTGATCCGATCGATCTCTTCGTGATGATCCACCGGATAGAGATCCACCGTTCGATTGCCCAGATCGTGGAACTCGCAGTCCAACATCCGGATCACTTCCGCCGACTCGTTGTTGACGATGACGCCTTCCTTCTTGTCCCACAGCACAGGAACGCTGGGACGGCCATCGAAGGAAGCATCGGTGGCCTGGTAGGCCTCCATCAGAAACTTGAACCCATTGATCGGGTCGGCGAACTCACCGCCGGTGTCCCCGAACGTCCAGCCTCGCTCGTCGCGGATTGGGTCCACCACGGACAACGAGATCGCATCCTCTAGACCTTTCAGCTTGCGGACGATGATGGCGCGGTGAGCCCAGGGGCAGGCGTAACTGACATAAAGATGATAGCGGCCGGCCTCGGCCTTCACCGAGCGGCGGAACGCACTCTCTTGCCGTAGATACTCGCCAGTGGGCGAACATTCCTTCTTGAACTGGGGAGTCACCGTCATTGCGTCATCTGCCATGCTCTACCCCAGAGAGACCCGGGAGAGCAGGTCGAAATCGTCGAGGATCTTGCCGGTTCCCATCACGACACACGTGAGCGGCTCGTCGGCGATAAAGACCGGCAGTCCCGTTTCCTGTCGCAACCGTTCATCCAACCCACGCAGCAGCGCGCCGCCACCGGTCAACACGATTCCGTGATCGACGATGTCGGCGGCAAGCTCCGGCGGCGTATGTTCCAGCGCGTAACGCACGCCCTCGATGATGGTGGCCACCGGTTCCGACAACGCCTCGCGGATCTCCTCGTCGGAGATGGTGATGCTCTTCGGTACGCCTTCCACCAGGTCGCGACCCTTGACCTCGATGGTGCTCTCCTCTTCTTGAGGATAGGCCGAACCGAGTTTGATCTTGATCTCCTCGGCGGTCCGTTCACCGATAAGCAGGTTGTACTTTCGTTTGATGTAGTGGCTGACACTCTCGTCCATCTTGTTGCCGGCGACACGGATCGCCTTCGAGTAGACGATGCCGGCCATCGAGATGACGGCAACATCGGCGGTGCCACCGCCGATATCGAGGACCATGCTGCCGACGGGTTCGTTGATCGGCAGTCCGGCACCGATGGCGGCCATCATCGACTGCTCGACCAGGAACACCTCGGCGGCCTTGGCGTTGGTGGCGGCGTCGTGCACGGCGCGCTTCTCGACAGGGGTGATCTCGCTGGGGACACCGATGACGATCCGCGGTCGCACCCCGATCGAGCGCTTGTGGACCCGGGTGATGAAGCTGGAGAGCATCTTCTCCGCATGCTCGAAGTCGGCGATGACGCCGTCCTTCATCGGACGGACGAGCTTGATATTGCCCGGCGTGCGGCCCAGCATCTCCTTGGCACGGACGCCGACCGCCACGACTTCGCCGGTTTTCTCATTGACGGCGATGATCGAGGGCTCGCTGAGGACGATCCCCACGCCCTTACAGAAGACGAGGGAGTTCGCCGTCCCCAGGTCAATGGCCAGGTCGTTTGAAAACAGGGATAGGAGCGTGCCCGGTAGCCAGCGCATGATCGATCAACCATCATAGTCGAGGGCGGGAAATACTGCCGTCGGCCGTTGCCAGCCGGGTGCGAGGGCGTTATTCTCAACGTTCTTGATTGTTTTCCCCGACCCGTCGCTGGAGACCCATCGTGAAGGACGCCACAGGCGGCAAGCCCCGAAGCTGGGGCGAAATCCTTGGACCGTACGCCCGACCCAGCGTTGGACGAAGCCTGTTTCAGCTGATCAACACCGTGGTGCTGTTTGGCATCATGTGGTTCCTGATGTATCGCAGCCTGGAGATCTCTTACTGGCTGACCCTGTTGCTTGCGATTCCTACCACCGGTCTGCAGGCTCGGTTGTTCATCATCCAACACGACTGCGGGCATGGGTCGTTCTTCCGGTCCAAGACCGCCAATACGATCCTCGGTTCGATCCTGGGAGTCGTCACGCTGACCCCCTACACCTACTGGCGTCGGACACACGCACTCCACCACGCGTCCTCGGGCGATCTGGATCATCGTGGCTTCGGTGACGTCACGACGCTGACCGTCAACGAGTACCTGGCCCTCGACCGCTGGGGCCAATTCAAGTACCGGATGTATCGCACACCCCTGGTGTTATTCATCTTCGGACCGTTTTACGAGTTCATCCTTCGTCACCGTTTTCCTGCGGCGACGCCGTGGTCGTGGAAAAAGGAGTGGGCCAGCGTCTTCCTGACAAACCTGGCCATCGCTGCCGTCATGACGATCGCGGCGCTGACCATCGGCCTGAAGCCGTTCCTGGTCGTCGAGTTGCCGATCATCGTATTCGCCGGTTCGTTGGGGATCTGGTTGTTCTACATCCAGCATCAGTTCGAGGACACCTACTGGGAGAACAACGACGGCTGGAACTTCCACAAGGCGGGACTGAAGGGCGCCTCGCACTACGATCTTCCTCGGCTGCTTCACTGGTTGACCGGCAACATCGGTATCCACCACGTTCATCATCTCTCGAGCCGCATCCCCAACTATCGACTTCAGCAGTGTGTCCGTGAGAATCCGGAGTTGCAGCAGGTCACTCGGCTCACGATGCGTGAGAGTCTGAAGTGTGCCCGTTTGAAGCTGTGGGACGAGCAACGGGGCAAATTGATCGGGTTCAGTCAGTTGCCGTAAGATCCCGGTCCCGTATATTGATGGTAGACGGGAGGCGTCATGGGTCGGGCCACACAGGACAAGCTGCTGTATGACGACACCTGTGGCATGTGCTCCGCTCAGATGCGAGTCTTCACCAGGCTGGATTGGTTCGACACGATCCGGCTGATGCCGCTCTCTCACCCGGAGACGGCAGAGTTGGTCCCCGACCTGACCCATGAGCAGAAGCTCGAGGCGATCCACTGCATTACGCCCAGGGGCAAGATCCATCGTGCGGCCCGGGCGTTCCGCCATCTCTCCTTACGCATTCCGCTGCTGTTCCCTCTCTGGCTCCTGCTCTGGTTTCCCGGTGTGATCTGGATCGCCGAGTGGGTCTACAGGCGAGTCGCACGAAATCGTTACGTGATCAGTCACGTCTTTGGCTGTACCGAGGCGTGCTCGATTCCCCAGGCTCGTAAAGTCGACGTGGACGATTCGTAGTCCCTGACCCGGCACCAAGATCTTCGTATACTTCCTCGGCGATGTATCGACCTCAACCAGGCGCACTTCCCCTGTGGCGGCGGTGACTTCGAGAACGAGAGCGACGACGAGGATCAGGGTTGCTTGGCAACCACCCCGTCCTTCATCACGAAGACGACCTGCTCCATCACACCGATCTCCTCCAGCGGGTTTCCGGGAACAGCAACCAGATCTGCCAGCAGACCCTTCCGGATACGGCCCCGATCGTCCACGCCCAGGAGATCCGCCGAGTGGATCGTCGCCGTGCGGATCGCCTCCAGAGGAGACATGCCGCGCTGAACGAGGACGGCGAACTCTCTGCCGTTGTCGCCGTGGGGATAGACGGCGGCGTCGGTTCCGAACGCGATGTTGATCCTCGCCTTGATGGCGCGCTGCAGGCTATCCACCGCCCGGGGAAGGATGAACTCTGCCTTGGCACGGATCGGCGCCGGCAGATTATCCATGTCGATGGCGCCCACGAGGTAGGTGGTCGGCACCAGGTAGGTACCGCGCTGTTTCATCTCTCCGAGGATCTCGTCGGTCAGCATCGAGCCGTGTTCGATGGACGCCACGCCGGCCTTGACCGCCGCGAGGATGCCCTCGGCGCCGTGGGCGTGGGCTGCGACCTTGATGCCGTGACGGTCGGCCTCGTCGACCATCGCGCGTAGCTCGTCGTCGCTGTACTGCTGAGCGCCGACCGTCTCCTCGAAGGACAACACGCCGGCGGTCGCACACGTCTTGATGACCTTCGCACCGTGCTTGATCTGGTAGCGGACGGCCTTGACGACCTCATCGACTCCGTCGGCGACCCCCTGTCGGTAGTCCAGTTCCTGGATTCCCGGTGCGTAGCCGGTGGTATCGCAGTGCCCGCCGGTGACGCCAAGGGAGTGAGCCGCCGGTACGATCCGCGGCCCCTCGATGTCGTTGCGCTCGATAGCACGCATCAACGCGACGCCGCCGAAGCCACCGGAGCCGACGTTTCGCACCGTCGTGAACCCCGCGTGAAGCGTCACACGGGCGTGCTTCACGCCACGCAGAACCGCGTCCGAGGCCGATTCTTCGACGTCCCGGTGGACCCAGTGCCCCTCCAGGGCGAAGGTCAGATGGGTGTGCATGTCCATCAGGCCCGGGAGGAGGGTCACATCCCCCAGGTCGATCGTCGTGGCATCGACCGGAAGTTGCTCCGGGTTGACCGCCGAGATATGATTTTCCTGTACGACGATGACCGCCGGCGAGAGGATCTTGCCGCTGTCGACGTCGAGCATCCGTGCGGCGCGGAGGATCTGTGGCCCGGCCCAGAGCGGCGTACCGCACGCCAGGAAGAGAGAGAGTACAAGCGTCAGCCGTCGAAACACCATCGGGACCTCCAGTACGGGGATCTTGGCATTATGGATCGACCCTGTCCACAGCCGGCTGACGTCGCTGGTATCATTAGTGACACAGCATTTACACAACCGATGTTTTCCGAGAGGTGACAGATGAAGATTCGATCAACAACGCTATGGGTGACGTTAGCTTTCCTGATGACTCTGGGTTGTCTCTCGACGGCCATGGCCTACGAGCCGGGTGCCCCCGATGGACAGGCGACGTTCATCGCCCAGAAGTGCAACATGTGTCACGCGGTTCCGGAGTTTGAGATCGAAGCGAAGATCAAGTCCGAGAAGATGATTGGCCCGGCGCTTCCGGCCGGGGGTCGTGACGCGGAGTGGATGACGGGCTTCCTCAGTCGCAAGATCCAACTTGATGGCAACGACCACAAGAAGGAATTCAAGGGCACCGACGAAGAGTTGGAGCGCATCGTCGCGTGGATCGGCACGTTGAAGGCCGTCGAATAGCGGTCCTCAGTTCGCTTTCAGCGAGGCGAGAATCTCCGGCATCTGATCCGCAAGGCGAGTGAGACCGGCGGCGCGACCCAGCGTCAGCGCCTCCTCGTCGGTCGCGTTGTCGAGGGCTACGGCCTTGACGGCGAACAGGGCGCCGACTCGGTTGCCGCTGGCACAGTGGATCAAAGCCGGTTGTCGTGCCGGGTCATCCACCACGGCTGCCAGCCGTTCCGCGTTCTCGCGATGGAATCCCTCGGCACCGCCGATCGGGATGTGCAGGAACTGCATCCCCAGTTCTTCGACCAGAGATGTCTCGTCCCAGGCACCGTCTTCATCGAGTTGCCGCAGGTTGACGATGGTCTTGAAACCGTCGTCGGCCAGCGCTTCCAGCTGCTCTCGTGTCGGCTGCCCACCGACCCAGACACCGGGAATCGGTTCGCGGAGGTTCCTGATCTCGGTGGGTGTCCCGGCGCAGGCCAGGCCGATGAGGACCCCCAGTAGGGGAATCCAGATTCGCTTCTTATGTGCAAGCATGTCGTCTCCTCCTGACAGAGGGGAGTGTACCTCGGTAGACTGTGGATCGCCCTGGTCCGAGGAGAATCTCAAGGGCGGCGAGGCGGAATCAATCGTGCACATCTGGGTCGACGGTGATGCGTGTCCTCGGGCGATCAAGGAGATTCTCTTCCGCGCGGCGGAGAGGGTGAAGACCCATCTGACGATCGTCGCCAACCGGCCGATGCATACGCCACGATCGCCCTACCTGCACTCGATCAAGGTGCCGCAAGGTTTCGATGAGGCCGACCATCGCATCGTCCAGATGATGGAGCCCGGCGATCTGGTTGTGACGGCAGACATCCCGCTGGCGGCGGCCGTCGTCAAGAAGGGGGCCCACGCGCTGGGACATCGGGGGGAGCAGTTCACCGAAGAAAATATTCGCGAAAGGCTGGCGATGCGGGATCTGATGGATCAGCTGCGAAGCACGGGGATGGAGACCGGTGGACCGGCGACCCTTGGCCAGGCGGACAAACAGGATTTTGCCAACGGGCTTGATCAACTCCTTACGCGGTACGTCAAGTGACGACCATCAAGCTCTATCTCGATTTCATCGGAACACGGCACCGTCAGGGGCAAGGGCGGGAGTTCGGACGGCTGACGCCGTCGCTGTTCTCTCCCAGACTCTGCTCCGTCGTCCCGACGATCCCCGTTACGAGGTAGAAGACACCGCTTCCCGGTGCGGGCAGGTAGCCGTCATTCAACGACGCCGTACCCACGCCACAGAACGTCTCTACGTCGCCGGCCGCGGGGTCCTGGGTGTACTCGCCCCCTCCGCGCAGCACCTGAAGATTGCCGCGGTAGACGTTGTAGTCAGAGAAGGCGGAGTCGTTCTGCCAGCTCTGTGAGGTCCGGGTCACGGAGGTGAACAGGACGCGGCCGTCACCCAGATCGCAATGGTCGCCGAGACCATCGTCGTTGCCGTCCGACTGAGACGCATTGGCCGTCGACGGACAGTTGTCACAGAGATCGCCGATCTTGTCGCTATCGAAGTCCAGTTGGCTACCATTGGCGAGGGTCGGGCAGTTGTCGACGGGATCGAAGATCGTATCGACGTCGGTGTCCTCAAGAAATGGGTCGGTGCCGACGCCGGCCTCACGAAGATTGGTCCAGCCATCCATGTCGTCATCGTCGTAGGGCGGTCGTCCTTCAACAGCCTGTACCGCGAAAGTGTACGTGCCGACCGGTGGGGCGTACCCGCCGGTCGCGAGGGGCGGGGTGTCAATCACAGAGATCGGGATGGCGGGATTCGTATTGAAGTTCGTCGACACGTACGACGGTCCGCTGTCGGTGCCCGCGTCGTGGACGTAGAGATCGATGACCAGATTGTCACGCCACAGACCGTTGACCCGTAGCTCCAATCCCGAGGTCCCGACGAACCAGTCGGGGCTTGGTGCGATCATCGTCACGAAGGTGAATCGTGAGTACTCCAGAGTGATGTCGAAGTCCCTGGCGACGATACCCGGAGAACCGACGCCCCCGGCAATCACCGCAGCGCCGAAAACCTGACCCAGAGCGATCGCGTCTCCGATCTCGGAGACCATCGTCCCGGTTGCGCCGGTCTCGGCCATGGACTCGATACCATCGCTGGCCAGGCTACCGACACTCCAGAAAACCGCGTCGTCGTTGTGCGCCGCACCGACCGGCGGAGAGAAATGGGGGTTTGGGGGAAAGCTGTTCGGATGGGTCGTCGACGACCACGTCGCTTCAAACGTCACGCGATAGGTCACGTCGGCGGCGAAAACCGTGGACGAGACCAACAGCACCAGAATCAGGCCGATCTGTTTCATGCTTGTCATAACACTAATGTACCGAAAGTTATGCCCGCGGGCAGCGACCTACTCCGCGATGAAGGTGCGAAGGGCCTCGGTTCGAGAGCTGCGACGTAACTTCGCCAACGCCTTGGACTCTATCTGACGGATCCGCTCACGGGTCAGCATGAACGCCGTGCCGATCTCGTCTAGTGTATGACGCCGTCCACCGCCCACGCCGAAGCGCATCTGGATGATTCGCGCCTCCCGTGCTGTCAGGCACTTGAGGGCTGACTGTGTTCGCGAGCGCAGGTTGGACCACACGGCCCTCTGGAACGGTGAGACCTCGGTGTGGTCCTGAATCAAATCGCGGATCGAGATACCGTCGTCGTCGCCCACGGGTTTGTCCAGCGACACCGCGGCACGACCGACACGAAGCCCCTGTCGCACCTTGTCGATGGAGATACCGAGCTCGGTTGCGATCTCTTCGTGGGTGGGCTCGCGTCCATAGTCCTGCACCAACGCGGTCTGTACCCGCGTCACATTGGCGATGACTTCGTTCATGTGAACCGGCACCCGGATGGTACGGGACTGATCGGCGATGGCCCGGCTGACCGCCTGACGAACCCACCAGGTCGCGTAGGTCGAGAACTTGTAGCCGCGACGGTATTCAAATTTCTCGACGGCGCGCATCAGACCGATGTTGCCTTCCTGAATCAGATCCAGGAAGTTGACACCGCGGTGGGCGTATTTCTTGGCGATCGAGACGACCAGTCGGAGGTTGCTGCGGATCAGCGTCTCCTTGGCCCGCTCGTTCTCGAGGCGGCCGCGTAGGACCCGCTTGGACCAGCCGGGATGCCCGCCGTCGTGGAGGGCAGTTCGGGCGAATCGAGAGAGGGTCTCGCCACTGAAACTGAGGGTGCGCAGCTCTCGGGCGGCCATGACGCGGCGACGGGCACCGTCCCACGACGCCCGTCGATGGGCCGGTCCGCCGGGCTTCAGTCGATGACGTCGGTTCTCGAGGCGTCGGACTTCCGTCAGTGCCTCGAGAAGCCGCTCGATCGACTTGGAAGCCTTGCGGAGTCGGGTGTTGGAGGCAGCCCCATCGCCCTCGAAGTAGTAACCGGCGGCCAGGTCGCCGCTGCGCAGCTGTTCCAGGATCCCACGGAGTTCGTCTTCGATCACCGGGAACTGGGCGAGGGTAGAGACGATCCGTCGCTCGCCCCGTTCCATGGCACGGGCCAGGACGATCTCGGCCTGTCGAGTGAGAAGCGGGACGGCGCCCATCTCCTTGAGATAGACGCGCAAATTGTCCCCGGCGCTTTCAGGTTGAGGCGGACCGACTTCCGGTCGCTCTTCGGCCATCCGGTCTCCCGAGCGCGTGCCCCTAATGGCGCCGTGTTACAAGGTTTTCCCGTCGAGAAAACCACTGTACAGAGTTCCCTCGTTCCATGCCAGCAAGATGATCTATCCGCTAGGCGGCGGGCTTTCGCCGGCCGCCCCCGCCGCCTCCGCCGTCTCCACCGCCGCTACGGCGACGACGGCGACGTTGTTGCGGTGGGCGGGCGGCCGCTTGTCTCTGAGACGTCGGCCGTTGCTGTGGCCGTGTCTCGCGTCGTTGAGCGGGTCGAATCGGTCCATCGAACCCCTTGCGCGGGATCGTTCCACCCAGTCGACGCTCGACGGCACGCACCAGATCACGATCTTCCGGTGTGACGAACGTGTATGCCCGACCCTGTCGCTCGGAGCGACCGGTTCGACCGATCCGATGGGTGTAGGCCTCGGGGGTCGTCGGCATGTCGAAGTTGACGACGTGGGAGACCGCTTCGACGTCGATGCCGCGGGCGGCAATATCCGTTGCCACGAGGATGTTAAACGTTCGTTTGCGGAAGCCGTCCATCGCACGCTCTCGCGCGTTCTGCGACATGTTTCCCTGAAGAGCGACCGCGTTGTGACCCAGCCCCTCCAGTTGTCGGGCGAGCTTCTTCGCACGGTGCTTGGTCCGGGTGAAGACGATGGCGGATGTGAACCCCTTCTCCTCGAGGACGAACTCGAGCAGTTCGAACTTACGTGTCCCATCGATTGGGAACAACGCATGCTCGATGGTTTCGATCGGTTGGGTGTGGTTCAACTCGACCACGTGCGGATCCCGCAGGATCCGATCCGCCAGACGACGGATCTCTTTGGGCATCGTCGCGGAGAACAGAAGGTTCTGGCGTCGATCGGGAAGCGCGCCGATGATCCGGCGGATGTCGGGCAGGAAGCCCATGTCGAACATATGGTCCGCCTCATCGAGGACGAGGGTCGCGACCTGATCCAGATGGACCTTCCCCTGACGCCACAGGTCCAGTAGGCGACCGGGGCAGGCCACGATGATCTCGGGCCGTTGGCGTAGCGACGCAAGCTGTTTGGCGGCGGAGACCCCACCGAAGAGCGTCGCGACGTTGATATCGGTGTAACGCGCAAGGAGACGGATCTCCTCGCTGATCTGGTTGGCAAGCTCCCGGGTGGGGGCCACGACAAGCGCCCGGGGGCCCTTGTACTTTCCTCGAGAGTCGAGGATCTGTTCGAGAACCGGAAGCGCAAAGGCTGCGGTCTTACCGGTTCCCGTCTGGGCAAGACCCAGGATGTCGCGGCCGTCGATGGCTGCGGGGATGGTGCGCTCTTGAATCGGGCGCGGTTCCTGGAAGCCGGCGGCATCGATGCCACGCCGAAGCGCGGTACCCAATTTGAAGCCGGCGAACCCTATGCTGGGTTCTTGTTGAGACTCGGACATGAAAAATTACCTATCGGCGATAGACGAGGACCCACGACGGGACATCACGGCTTCGCCGCTTGCCTACCCAAACAACAGAATCAGGGAGGTGGATTTCTTGGCGGCGCGATCCTGACAGCAGATCCTGTTGTGCGCCGCTGGCCGGATGGTTCCGGCATATAGGTGTGTCACAGGGAACATAACACCCGTTTAGGGGATTTGCCACCGCGACGTCCGGATAGGGCGATTCCTGTATAGTTCGGCCATCACCCCTGGAGGACGCACGATGGACAACGAAGCGCCTGCCGAACAAGAGAAATGTGCCGAGTGCGGGACCTGGCTTTCGGAAGGACAGGACCGTCAGACGACCGAGGACGCCGTCTTCTGTCGCCCGTGCTTCGAGCGACTGACCCACGAGGTCGGTCAGGCCATTGAGGCCCAGGGCCAGGACATCAACTACCCGATGGCCTTTGTCGGGGGGCTGACCGGTGCGACGCTGGGTGCCGTCGTCTGGTGGGGATTCACCGTCATCACCAACATCGCGTTTGGCCTGGTGGCCGTCGTAATCGGCTTTGCTGTGGGTAAGGGCGTCGTGTTGCTCTCCGGCGGCAAACGTCATCGGAACCTTCAGATCATGTCGGTGGCGATTTCAATCCTCGGGTTCGCGTACGGGACTTATCTGGTGAATCGGTCGTTTATCACCGACGCGATGGCGGCGGACGGTCAAGAGGTACTCTTGCCACTCCTGCCCGGCGGGGATCTGCTCTTCAACGTGATCTCGATGGGGTTCCGACCGTTCGATCTGGTTTTCCTCGGGATCTGCGTCTATCAGGCCTGGAAGATGCCGGCGCCGGTTGAATTGGCTTGAGCAACGACATCTCAGCCGAGGAGCACGAGCGCAGGATTCGCAATCTGCAATCGGTGTTCCGTCATCACGCGACGCCCGTCGAGGAACGTCCGGCTCCCGTCGACAAGCCCCGAAAGCCCTCCGTGTGGAAGAAGCGGCTTGCGGCACTGGGACCGATCGGCGTGGTTCTCCTGTTCGTGCTCGGCAAGCTGAAGTTTCTGGTGCCCCTGCTGAAGTTCACGAAGTTCAGCACGTTGATCACGATGTTCGTTTCGGTCTGGGCTTACGCGTTGTTCTTCGGTTGGCCCTTCGCGGTGGGGTTCGTCCTGCTGATCTTCGTTCACGAGTTGGGTCACGGCCTGGTGATGCAGCAACAGGGGCTTCACGCGGGAGCACCGGTCTTTATCCCGTTCGTCGGTGCCGTGATCGCGATGCGGAGTCTGCCGAAGGATGCCTACGTCGAGGCGCTGGTCGGGATCGGGGGGCCCATCCTGGGGAGTGTCGGTGCGTTCGTCTGCCTCGTCGTGGGTTGGGTGACTCAGGAGCCGTTCTGGTACGCACTGGCCAACGTCGGCTTTCTGATCAACATGTTCAACATGATTCCGATCAGTCCTCTCGACGGTGGACGGATCGTCGGCGTGATCAGTCGATGGATCTGGCTGGTCGGCTACGCAATCGGGATCGCGTTTTTCCTGTTCACGTTCTCGCCGATCCTCGGACTGATTCTGTTCGTCGGCCTGTTCAGTCTCGGCAGCACGATTCGCGGACCGCGTGAGGATTACTTCAACGTCGAACCTGCGAAACGGTGGACCATCGGGGTAGCCTACTTCACGCTGCTGGGGTTGTTGGCTCTGGGCATGTGGGCGACCACCGATCCGCTCAAATCAATTGGCTGACCGTCGGCTCTTTCGCAAACAGCACTTCTTATACTTGACGCCGCTTCCGCAGGGGCAGGGTGAGTTGCGGCCGAACGTGGGACGTCCCCGTTTGATCTCGTTTCGCATCGCGGCGGCCCGCGTTCGTAGATCCTGTCGAAATACCTCCGCCAGCATCGCGTACAACTCGGGGTGCTTGCGCTCCATGATCCCCGGCCGCTCGAAGAAGTACTCGGTCGTGACGGCGAAGAACTCGGCCTCGTTGGTCAGGGCGTAGGAGTTGATGTCCGAGTCGCCCTCGCGAATCTCCAACATCTTCCGTCGCACCAGATCCACCCAGGGACCGATCGCCTGTTTATCGATTCCGGCCGGCAGGCCGTCGATGACGCCGTCCGACTTGTCCACGAGATGGGCGAACTCGTGAAGGCCGACATTTCGCTTGTCGCCCGCGTTGCGGAAGCCCTGGATCAGATCGGGTTTTGAGAGGATCATTGTCCGGTTGAGATAACCCGTGCCGACCATCCCCAGCGTCGTGCTGGCGCTACCGGGACCGAAATCGAAGTTTTCGTCGAAGCGACCGGGGTAGACCAGCACCTCGGAGATCTGATCCCACTCCCACTCCGGAAATCCGAAGATCGGGATGACCGCGCTGGCGGCAACCAACACCTCAGTCGTGGTGTCGATCTGGGTCTTGATGCCCGTGATCCGCGTCTCCCCGATGAACACCTGAAGGTCTCGACGAAAGCGCACCCGTTCGTCTTCATTGAGGATTCGGTAAAAGACGACTTCCTGCTGCAGGACCGCTTCCCACTCGGCGGGAAACGGCTGGGCCAGAATCGCCTTCCGTCGGCGAGACTTGCGGGTCGCCCAGACGACGATGATTGCGACGACAAATGCCGCTGCGACGCCGAGCCCTAACACGGGCCCATCAGTCGGGGCAGACAGGGGATCGCCCCGGCGGGGCGAGGGGCGCCGTCGGTCGGGTCCATCGCGGTCATCTGTGCCGCACGCCAGTCCAGTCCGATGTATTGCCCCCAGAACTCCGGCATCGCCAGGCCGCGATAGACGAAGCCGCCGATCTGCGATCCGAATGCGACGGTCGTGTGGTTATGGTCATACTCGGCCGTCGGCGCGGTGTACTGCGGGTCCGGTGTCGGGTCGACAGTCGCCGCACCGGTCAGCGAGTCCCAGAGGAAGCTGCCTTCCTTCGTGTCCCAACCGTAGTTGCGTCCCAACTGCAGACGATCGATCTGCTCGATGGTGAGGTCGCCGTTGACACCGGTGTAGAGGTCGCCGGTCAAACGGTCCGTCGTGATGCGCCACGGATTGCGAAGACCCCACGCGTAGATCTCGGGGGCGTTGCCACCTGCGCCGTCGGCGAAAGGGTTATCGGTCGGGATTCCGTAGGCCGCACCACCGGGTTGCTGGTCCACGTCGATGCGAAGGATGGCGCCGTAGGGGTTGGTCGTCTGCTGGGCCGTCGTGTTGTACTGCGTTGGCGTGCCGAGGCGCGTGTCGCCGCCATCTCCCGACGAGATGTAGAGGTAGCCATCGTGACCAAACGTCAGGTCGCCCAGATTATGAACCCGGTGCGGCTGATGGACTCGAAGGAGTTCACGCTTGCTGGAGAGATCGACGACGTTGGGATCCACCGAATCAACCCGATACTCGTAGATCACGTTGTCGAACGCCGAAGCGGCATCGTCCTGGGGAGAGTCGTAGTCCGGGCTCCCCGAGGTCGCCTCGCCTGTGATCGCGTACAGCAACCCGTTGTTGGCGTAGTCGGGGTGGAACGCGATCGAGGACATCGCTCGATCCGTCGGCGTGGCCGGGTCGTTGAGGAACGGCGTCGGCAGGACGCTGCCGCTCACCAGGATACGAACGACGCCGTCGGGTGAGACCAGGAAGAGTCGACCGCTGCCGTCGCCTGCGTTCGTGACATCGATCAGGACGTTGGGCGAGATCGTCGTGACCAGTTCCAGTCGCATCCCCACCGACCCCGCTGGGATGTCCGGAAGCAGATCGTTCCCCTGGCCGACGGCAAGAACCGATGACATCGATGCTGCGGCGCCGACGGCACAGAGGGCGATCAGCAGGATCCGGGCTCGATGCATGGAGGGTTCCCCGGGCTCAGTTGCCCGGCTCGACTCCGGGCAGTTCCTTCTCGTCGTAATAGTCCACCTTGTGCAGGGGCATGACCACGCTCGACAACACGTTGAGAAGGTGACCGCTGATTCGCTTGTAGTAGCGGGTTCCGAGGATCAGGGCGGTCGTCTGTCCGGAGGAGTGTCCGGCCTGCGCGATCCGACTGAGCATGCCGTCGGCCCGTTTGGCAACATCCTTGCCGTGCTGGATCAGCGTCATGGCCCGCTCACGATCCGAGCTGGCGAAGACCTCCGCCGTCGCCTTGAAGCTTGCCTCCACCTCGGTACGTGTCTCCTGGAGTTCGCTCAGGAGTCCGTTCTCCGGCATCTCACCACTGTAGACATCGGGGACTTCGGCCAGGTTCTTGGCGTAGTCGCCGAGTCGCTCGACATCCTTGACCTGGCTCATCAACAACAGGCAGTAGGGGAGATGCTGGGAGTTGCCCACTGAAAGGTGCGCCACGACTCGCTTACGGATATGACGCTCGAGCTTGTTGACGCGAATGTCCTGACGATAGATGGCGGTCCGCGCCTCGGGCGACGTCTCTTCTCTGAAGTAAATACGGCCGGCAGAGATGTTCATGTCGCAGGTGATCTGCAACATCTCGGCGAACTCGTCGCCCATCTTTGCCAGTGGGTTTCCGGGACGGAAGATACTCAGAAGTTCCTGGAGCATGATGCCTCCTCTACCGGAACAGGAACGCGAAGATCGCAGGTAAGATATAGAACAACATGATGACATAGAAGATCGGCCACTTTTTCGAGCGGACCGCGGATTCCGCCAGCATGGTCGAAAACCGGACCGGGATCGCGCGGATCCGTGGGAACGGTAGCACCAGGAACGTGCCCGACAGATTGAAGCCAAGATGGACCAACGCGATGATGATTCCGGCCTCGGCGTTCTCGCCCGAGACCGCCATCGATGCCAGGAGCGCGGTGACGGTCGTGCCGATGTTGGCACCCACGGTAATGGGAAACGCCTGACGAGCCGTGATCACGCCGGCACCGGCCAGCGGTACCAGCAGGGATGTGGTGATCGAGCTGGACTGAACCATGACCGTCACGATGATTCCGACGATCACGGACAGGACGATACTGCTCCCCAGAACGCGGTTCAGCGAGACCTCGACCCGGGTCTGCAGGACCGCACGCAGGGTTCTTACCAGCAGCCACAGCGACACGAAGATCAGCACCGCGCTGACGAGGATAATGATAATTCCCTGAATCTGCTCCGCATCCGAGAGTGCGGCGGCGCCATCCTTGATCGGTGCGACCAGCTTCTTCAGGAGGCTCTTCAGCGGACTCTCGTACTTGACGCCGCTGATATCCCCGAGAAGATCCGCAAGACCGGTCGCCGATCGGCGCAGGAATCCAGTCATGAGCTCCAGCGGCAACAGGGTGACCACGATCATGTAGTTGAAGAAGTCATGACAGGTCGCGACGGAGAATGCCCTGCGGAACTCCTCCGGACGCCCCATGTGGGCCATCGAGACGATCGTGTTGGTGACGGTCGTTCCGATGTTGGCACCCATGATCATCGGGACGGCGTTGGCGATGGGTAACGGGTTATCGGGTGCGGCCACGAGGCCGACGATCATCGCCGTGGTCACCGAGGAACTCTGGACGAGGGTCGTCGCGAGGATACCGACCATCAGGGCGATGAACGGATTGGACGTCGCCGCGAAGAACGAGTCGAGGACGTCGTGGCCCAGCATCTTGAAGCCGCCGCCGAGACACTTGACGCCGACCAGGAAGACCAGCAGTAGCCCCATGACCGTGACGACACGCGAGAGCGTCGCGAGCGGTGAACTCGACGCGGGCGCAGGTGGGTGGCTTGCGATCTTTGTCACGACGTCTCAGTTACCGATATCGCGTGCAGCCTAGCCTAAACAGCCATGCCGGGAAAGAGAAACTGTCGCCTGAAATGATCTTTTTTGGGGTTCCGTTGGGGCTACGGTCCGTAGGACCCGCGGAGGACGATAATCGCTCCGAAAAGAGCCGGTTCGAAGATGAACTCCCGGTTCCGCCGTGGCAGCAATCGACCCAAAACACTCAGCCATCGTTGCCAGCCCTCACGCATGGGTTTGGCGCCAAAGCGATGAAGCTCGTCCCGGATCTCCCGCCCGGGCCGCGGGCCATGAAGTAGCGTGCCCAGGACCAGGAACTGCAGGTTGGAGAGACGCGGAGCGGGGCTCATATCGAAACTCTCACCATAATGTAACGTACAATTAGGTCACTAGTCGTTACTCATGAGCGCGTACGCCAACCGGTTTGCTCCGGCAAGGAGGCCGTCATGCCCCGTGGTTTCAAGATTCCCGTGATCATCGTCAGTGTCCTTCTCGGGCTCTGGTTTCTGTTGGCGGGCGCGCAAAAATTCATGGCCCGTGCGGCCTTCGAGACGATGTTCAGCGATCTGGGGCTGCCGTTGGCGATGGTGCCGTTGATCGGCATTCTGGAGGTCATCGGCGCGATCCTCGTTTTCATTCCGCGGACGGCACTCTTCGGCGCAGGTCTGATCTTCGTCGTCATGTTGGGGGCCGTCGCGAGCCATCTGATCAGCGGTTCCGGGTCTCCCGTGCCTGCACTGATCGCGTTATTGATGGCGGGCTTTGTCGGAAGTCTGAGGTTTCGCGCGCTGCGATACAATTAGGCAACCGCCAAGAATGGGGTGCCGAGAGTGAGTGAGCGTTATCCAAGTGACGTGGCCTTCACGTCGACGGTCAAGTCGATCCAGGAGCGCAAGGGCTCACGACAGAGCTACGCGCGAATGGAAGAGAACGCCGGTTGGCAGACGACGATCACGCCGGATCTTGCGGAGTTCCTGGCAGTCCGGGATTCGATCTATCTGGCGACGGCCAACGCCGAGGGACAACCCTACATCCAGCATCGCGGTGGCAAGGTCGGGTTCGTCAAGGTCCTGGACGAGAAGACTCTGGGGCTGGCCGACTTCATCGGCAACCGTCAATACATAAGCCAGGGCAACCTGATCGAGAACCCGAAGGCCTGCATCTTTGCGATGGACTATCCCAATCGTCGTCGCATCAAGATCTGGGGTACGGCGCGGATCGTCGAGGGTGACGATCAGTTACTGGAACGGTTGACCGACCAGGACTACAAGGGCCGTCCCGAGCAGGCGATCTGCTTCGATATCGTCGCGTGGGACATCAACTGCCCGCAGCACATCACGCCCCGATTTACCGAGGCGGAAGTGACGGAGTTGGTTGCACCGCTTCACGCACGCATCGCGGAACTGGAGGCTCAACTCACTCGAATCAGAAACGATAGGACGTAAAGAACCAGAGTTTGTCGGCATCCGTCAGCGGGCTGGCGTTGTCGGCGCTGAACAGCGCGAACTTGACCGCAAACACCTGTCCCCACGACGACTTGTAGGAAACGACGCCGTCGATCTCGGATCCATGGTCGGGTCCCGCAGATTCCGCCGAGAAGTCATGGAAGATCAGCTTGGTCGTCAGCGCGTCAAGCGTATAGCCGACAGACAGGTAAAGGTCTTCCAGTCCGTTGCCGGGCGTTCCAAGAAACTTGTCGGCCCAGCCGTTGAACGCATGCAGGGTCGCAAGCGGCGTCGTGAAGGCACCATCGACCGCATTGCCCTCTAGAACCTCCTGGCCAATCGCGATCGACCAGTTTTCACGTTTGGCACCGATCATCAGGTGTCGATAACCGGCATCGACCGACGCGGGGTTATCGCCGGACTCCTGTTGCTGGGCTAGCTCGACGCGGAAGGGCAGCTTCCATTCTCCGGTCCTGATGGCCCCATCCCAGCTAGCCCCGAACGTCGAGGTCGACTGGCCGGCGCTTGCCATGTCGTCGAAGTCCACGTCAAACCAGTAGGGGGAGACCGTGCCCCAGTCGTCGGTGTCGATCTTCACCTGCAGGAGATGGCTTCCCATCCCGCGTCCGGCACCCGTGATCGCGTTGGCTCGATCGAGATAGACGTAGGTGAGGTCCGTCCGCGGTATCGAGGACTGATCGATCCGAACCCCGTCATAGGACTGGTGATTCATGCGCCAGCCGACAGGGCCGATGAATCGTTGGTTGCCGAGGCCGAACTCCTGACGGCCGACGGTCACGGTCGTATCATGCAAGCCGTGATAGGAGAGGCTGGCCTGCTGGACTTCCGTCACCTCCGGATCGACGATCTTCGGGCGGCCAACGACGCCGTTGCTCAGGCTGCCGGCGCCACCGTTGTCATGTTTCAACCGCGCACCCAGATCGGTGACATCCTCGAATTCGACCTTGACCGAGAACCAACGAAACTGACCGGAGTTGTAGCGGGCGGCGGTTCTCAGTTTCGATGCGAAAGCATCCATCGGCGCCGCGTCATCCGAGACGTCCTCGAGCCGCCAGGTCAGACCGATCGAGAACGATCCGTCCTTCAGGGCCTCCGCCAGATTCTTGTGGTTCTTCGTCTCGCTGTCCTCGGCGGCGACGGGTACCAGACAACAGAACATCAGCGTAATCAGAGCAGTTAGTTTGACGCACTTCATCGGACGGGCTCCTGAAAGGTCGAAAGGGTCTGTACTTCTACGTGACATTGAGGGAATCCGATGATCTATTGCTCTGTTATTGCTGTGCGCCCTCGGGCCACTGGACGAACTGGCCCGTCTGGAAGATCAGGTCCGCGTTGAAACTGACAGTCGCCCCGAGGGGTGCGCCGTCGTCGCGGATCCCATCCTTGCCGTAGGAGCGGATCTCGTAGCCGGTGGGATCCGACACGAACTCGATCGGGTGGGTCCAACCGTCGGTGTACGGTAGCGTCGGTTCCGGAATCTGACGTCGCAATTGCTCCAGGTCACGTGCGGTCGGGAATTGCTTGTGGTCGAGTGCGTACACATCGACGGCGTTGGCAATCGTCCGCATGTCGGCCAACGTTCGTTTCTGCTTGCCCCGATCGATCGCATTGAGCAGGTTCGGAATGGCGATTGCCGAGATGATCGAGCAGAAGAAGAACAGCACGATCGCGCCGCCACAGCCGATGAGAATCACCGGCCACTTCGACTTATTGGCGGGTCGGGTGACGTGACTACACTTGGGGCAGGGTCGTTCGTCGGTCTCGATCTGGGCGCTACAGTTGGAGCAGTACATCGTTAGTCTCCCCGAACTAGTGGGGAGAATAACATGTCGGGCTCTATGGCTCTATTCGGTGTCGATCAGCAGAATCCCGTCCCGAACGTCGTAGGTCATGCGACACGTGGGCAAAACCGCATCGAGGGCCTGTGGCAGGGTGAGGTCGCCGAAGGTCCCTCCCAGGATCGTCGTTTCCGACGCATCTGCAACGGCCTCGCTTGCAAACACCAGCTGCCATCCACGCTCGCGAGCGACCCACTCCAGGAACTTATGCGCGTTTTCACCGTCGAAGTCCGGCATGGGCGTGACATCGATCAGCCACGACCACGAACCTCCGTGGATCGAGAGTGGGGTCCACATCGCCGACCCATCTGCACCGATCAGCAGCTCGTCTCCGGCACTCACCTCGTGGGACTGCCCGTCGTGACGGACGACCACGCTGCCCTCGCGGAGGCGGACTCGCGTGGATTCATCGTCGAGTCGCACCTCATACTGGGTGCCCGTCTCGTGGATCGACCCTAGCGGCGTGCGGATCTCCAACTTGCTGCCCTCGTTGCTGTACGAACCCGAGTCCACGTAGAGCGCACCACGCTCCAACACGAGAGTGCGCTCGTCAAGAAGACGAACGGTCGAGGAATAATCGACGCGGACCGAGTGGCCGGAGGCGAACCGAAGTGCAAGGCGGCCGTTTTTTCCTGTCGACAACACCCCACCGGCCGCGAGCGCGGAGTTGGGTTCAGCCGACGTCGAACCAACTCGCTCCTCGACCCACGCGACGCGATCGTCGCCGGGCAGAGTCCCCGTGCCGAAGTCGACCAACCACACGGTTGCGATCACGGCGATCGATGCAGCCGTGGCCAGCATACCGACGGCGACGCGAAAACGACGCTGCTTGCGACGCCCAACCACGATGTCCCAGCGTTCACGGCCTGCGGCGCGCACGCGATCCGCTCGATCCTGTGGCACCGGCGGGCGCTTGCCTGCGACACGCAGCAGGGTGGCGACGTCGTCGCGTTCGGTTCGATGGTCTTGATGATCTTTCGTCATGACGACGACTCCAGTGGGCGCGACTGAGCGCCCCTCATGGTGGGAGACTGGGTAAGCGAGGCGAAACAATCGCGGAACGCCCCACGGGCGCGGGTCAACAATGACTCGGCCGCCTTCGGGCTCAGATCCAATCGGGCTGCAATCTCCTTGACCGGAAGGTCTTCCAGATACTTCCACTCGAGGATGTTGCCGTACTGGGGTGGCAGTTGATCGAGAGCCACCTGTACGAGCCGACCGATCTCTTCTCGGTTGGCTGCGGCCTCCGGCTGCTCCAGAAGACTCGCCGAACTCTCCAGGGCGGCGCGAATCTCCGGCGTCTCCTCGACAAGATTGAGGTGTTTCAGGTCTAGACGATTCCGACGCACGTAGGCCGATATTTCGTGACGACAGAACGTACACAGCCAGGTGAAGAGTGCCGCCTCGCCACGAAACGTCGCCAACTTCGTGATCGCCTTGCAGATGGTGGCCTGGGCCACCTCCTCCGCGGCGTCCTCGTTGTGGTCGAGCCGGGTCATCGCAAAGCGGTACAGAGCCGGGAAATAGTCGTCGAAGAACTGATCGAACGAGCCGTCCTTGCCCGCGAGCATTCGGCGTACAAGATGACGATCGTCACGACTCATTCGGACTCCCGTTGTCCGGCAGGGGGACTACGGCGGTTAGAGGGACTGAGCGGGCGAGATCCTTCGCAGTATCGAGACTAACGGGCCATCAGAATCGCCAGAGGACGCTGAAAGAGGCGGTCCGACCCAGCCAGAAATCGAACAATCGGTTAATTTCTGCCGTGCCGTCCGGATTCTCGACGATCAACAGTTCGTCGATGCAGCAGGCATTCTTGCGGTCCGCGAGATTGACGACCTCGAGCGTGAACCACAGACGACTGTCCCCGAGAGCGAACCCGCGACGGGCCTTGAGATCGTAGCGAACGTAGCGTGGAAAACGGTCGGAATTCCGTTCGCCCAGCTCGACTTCGAACGGATCCTCGCCGGGGTCACCCATCGTGGCCACAGCGGTCCCTGGTGTCGTCGGCCAGCCCGTGTGGGCCGACCCGACGAGCGAGAGCGACCAGCGGTCCGCGCGACGATAGCCGACCAGAAACTTGGCTGCATGTGGCTGATCCCAACTCCGCGGGATCCAGCGTCCACTTTCCCGGTCCTCGGCCTCCGAGTAGGCGTAACTGACCCACCAGTAGAAGGGTCGGGTCGTCTCGCCTCGCAGGAGTAGTTCGATGCCACGCAAGCGGGCGCGATCCGGTGAGATCTCGACGCGATCCTCGATGATCTCCGGGAAGAGTTCGATCGGCTCCAGGAGATTCTCGTACCGAGACCGAAGCCTCGTCAGCTTTCGAAAATAGCCATCGACGCGGAATCGAAGGCCCGCCGGCAGCGTGTGCTGGTAGGAGAGTTCGACCTGCTGTGCAATTTCCGCCGCCGAGAACTCCGTCTCGCCATCCGGGACCTGAAGTTCGTGAATACGCTGTGACTGATGGAAACGACCGGCGGCCAGGCGAAACTCCGATCGCCCGTTGGGTCGGTACACGGCGTTGACGCGTGGGCTGAACTGATTGTCCTGCGTGTAGTCCTGCCGATCCCAGCGAACACCGATTTCCGTGGTCAGCTTCTCGGTCGCTCTCATTCGATGGGCCAGATACGCGCTCATCGACAGGCCGTTCGGATCCAGCTCCGCAAAGGCCGACTCGGATGGATCTTCGACCACGTCACGACTGTAGCTGTAGTGCGCCGTGAGAGAGCGCACATCCAGGCCCATCTTCAGGCCGTGGGACGGGGAGACCTGCCAGACCGCATCGTTCTTGAAGCCCACGAAATCGACGGTCCTCTGATCGTCGACGTTGACCTCGCCATCCTCGGAACCGAGTCCGTCACGCTTCCGATCAATTCGGCCCAGAGAGAGAACACTCTCCGAACTCCAGTCCTCGGACCAGGCGCTGCGGAGACGAACCCAGCTGTACGTATTGCGAGTGAGTGCGTCGACCTGTTCGTTGACGTCTTCGCCCGTCTCAAGAAACTTAAGCCGATCGTAGGAACCCAGAAAATGCGCCGACAGGCGGTGTTTCTTGCGAAGCGAGAACGCCACCTTCGCGTAGAGGTCGCTGAAACGCGGGTCCAGATTCTCGCCGCCACCCAGCTCCGTGGTGTCCGCGACCGCCTCCGGGTACCAGGTGCGCGCCGAGATGAGCCACGATCCCTTGCCGCCGTTTATCGGCGATTGGTACGAGATTCGACTGTTGAGGGTTCCGAGCTCGACGTCTCCACGAAACTCGCCATGGGATGCCGAGGTGGAGATGTCTACGAAGCCGCCGTGACGATCGCCGAGATCCGCAGTGTAGCCGCCACCCAGAAAATCGATGCGCTCGACGACGTTGCTGTCGATCAGGCTGAACGGACTCTGAAAGTCTCGAAGGTGGAACGGGTCGTAGAGTTCGAGGCCGTCGAGAACGAGCGAGGTGTCGCGCGCAAGGCTTCCGCGAACGTTGAATGAGGCGGAGCTATTGGCCGCGGTGACGCCGGGGAGTAACTCGATGACCCGTGTCGGGTCGCCGCCAAGCGTCGGCGCCAACACCACCTCATCGTCCGAAATTGTTCGATTCGCGGAGAGTTCCTCACTGACGACCGTGTGACGACTAGGAGTCACCACCACCTCGGTAAGAAACGCAGACCGGGACGACATCCGAATCGCGACGGCGATCTCCTTGCCGGTCTTGATTCGTACCTGACGAAGAGTCGACGTGGTGTAGCCTTCGGCCTCGACGACGACGTCATATCGTCCTGCCTCGATACCCAGGATCGTGAACGACCCGTCATCGGCGGATAGGACCCGGATCTGGGATGTCGGCAGGATAATCTGCGCTTCGGCGATCGGTTTGTCGTCGATGCGAGAGTGGATTCGACCGCTCAGCGTGCCGGTGTTCTGGGTTGCAGCGACGATCAGTAACCCCCCGTTGGGGCCCTCGCGCACCGCCAGTCCCAGAGACGTCAACATCTGCCGCAACGCCTCTTGCGGATCGTCCGTGTCGGGCTCGGTGGTCACTAACAGACTCGTGTCGACGACCGCAGAGCTGTAGAGCAATGTCCAGCCGTTCGACTGGAATTCCTGCAGGACATCCACGAGACGTCTACCGAAGTAGCGGTGGTCTCCCTCGGACGTCGCCGCCAGGGTCATGCAGCCAACAAGACACCAGCCGACGAGCATTAGACTCCGCAGAGTCGGCGATTTGGGTCGGTTCATCTTCCCTCTATGCTGACGGGATCTCTCGTCCCAATCAAGGATCCTTGAGGTGAGACGCGGGTACAACAGGAAATCCTTCGCAATGAGGAGGATTCTCTGAGGAATGGGCCTCTAACGGGGCAACGGCTCAGAGAAGACGACGATCGAAACTGACACTCTTGATCAAGGCGAAGACCGACATGCCCACGTCAAGTTCCAGGTCCTCTACCGCCGATCGCGTCAGTCGGGCTCGGATCCGGCCCCCGGAGAGTTGCAGAAACACTTCCGCGAAGGCCGTGTCGCTTTCTGGCACGATCTCGGCGACGGTCGCCGACAGGACGTTTCGGATACTCAAGCCCTCGGGGCGTCGAGTCGCGACCGCAACATCCCGCGCCCGGATGCGAAGACGAACATGTTGACCCGGCTCGAGCCTCTCGACTGCAGGCATCACCAGGCTCGCACCGTTCAGATCGAGTCGGGTCAGCACCAGTCTCTTGTCGAATCCCGTGACCCGCGCCTCCACGACGGATCCGGCCTCGAAGCGCCCCGTGATCGCCTGTAGATCGATCCTCTCGACGATCTCCGCCGTCGGGCCCGCCGCGTGAACGCGCCCCCCGGCGACGACGACCACCTGGCTTGCAAGTCGTACGACCTCGTCGATTGAGTGGCTGACGACGATGGTCGCGATCCCGAATCGTCGCGGAATCTCTTCGAGGTACGAGAGAAGCTCGACCTTGTGCTCCTGGTCGAGGGCCGTGAGTGGCTCGTCCAGCAACAGTAGGTTCGGGCAAGTGAGGAGCGTGCGCGCCAGGGCGACGCGCTGTTTCTCGCCACCGGAGAGTCCGGTCACGCTCCGATCCATCAACTTGGAGAGGTCCAGCGCATCGATGACATCGTCCGCGGCGATGGGTCGGGTCGTTGACCGATGCCGCCGCGCCGCGTACTTCAGATTGCCCGCGACACTCAGATGCGCGAACAGGCGGGCATCCTGAAACAACAGCCCCACCGGACGTTTCCAGGGTGGCGTGTTGGCGCCGTGATCATGATCGAACCAGACCTGATCGCCGAATTGAATTCGGCCCCCGGCAGGGGTCTCGAAACCCGCAAGAACACGCAGCAGCGTGGTCTTGCCACTACCGCTGGGCCCGAATAGGCAGGTGACGCCGTCCATCGTCCACCGCTCGTCGACATCCAGGTCGAAACCCGGGAAGGTCGCTCGGCAGGCAAGCTGCAGTAGCTCAGCGGACATGGATCGGGAACCTTCTGTGGAGGGAGTAGACGAGAAGCAAGACCACGAACGAGAAAACGATCAATCCGGCTGACAGCAAATGCGCCTGGTCGTAGTTCAGCGTCTCCACATGTTCGTAGATCGCGATGGACAGCACCCGAGTTCGGCCGGGAATATTGCCGCCCACCATCAGGACCACGCCGAACTCGCCGAGGGTGTGGGCAAACGTCAGGACGGTGGCCGTCAGGAACCCTCGGACCGAGAGGGGGAGAACGACGGTGACGAATGCATCGATGGGTGACGCTCGAAGGCTGGCTGCCGCCTCCAGGGGTTCTCGGCCCACGGTCTCGAAGGCGCTCTGAAGCGGCTGCACGGTAAACGGGAGCGAGTAGAAGACCGACGCGACGACGAGCCCCGCAAAAGAAAACGTCAGTGCATCACCGGTGATCGAGACCCAGAGACGGCCGATCGGCGACGTTGGGTTCAGCAGAACCAACAGATAGAACCCCAGCACCGTCGGTGGGAGTACCAGCGGTAGTGCCGTGATCGCCTCGATGGCCGGACGCACGCGATTGCGCGTGGTTGCCAACCACCACGCCAGCGGGGTGCCGAACACCAGCAGGATCAGCGTTGTCACAAGCGCGAGCAACAGGGTCAGACCGATGGGACCGAGCTCCGGCATCGTCATCGTGGCCCGTAGCCCATCGATTCGATGAGGGCTCGAGCGTCGTCGCTCTTCAGGTATTCGAGGAACGCCAGGGCTGCGGCGTTGCTCGAGCCGTGGCTCAGCAGGACGGCATCCTGTCGAATCGGTCTATACAGATGATGGGGGACCTGCCAGTGGCTTCCGATCGACCGACCGGTCTCATCCAGCGTCTGGGACCGTGCGACCAGCCCCAGCTCTGCGTTGCTCGTCGCGATCAGACTGAGGGTCTGGCCGACGTTCTGGCCCATGACGATCTTGCCCTTCAGTCGTTCGGTGAGCCCCAGGGCCGTCAGCGAATCTCTGGCGGCCGACCCGTAAGGTGCCAGCGCTGGATTCGCGATCGCCAGTGCGCGAAAATCTCCGATTCGCAGGATCTCGGCGCCGTCGTCGTGAATACGATCGGGGTCCGGGCTCCACAACACGAGTTGCCCAACGGCGTAGGTGAAGCGCGATCCGTCGACGGCGTGGTTGCGATCCACCAGCGATGTAGGTCGGTGCTGATCCGCCGCAAGAAACAGGTCGAACGGTGCTCCATTCAGGATCTGCGCGTAGAGCGTCCCGGTCGATCCGGTCGTGACTCGAATCCGATGTGCGCCGTTCTGTTCAAACGACGCGTGTAGGCGCTTCATCGGTTTTGAGAAATTGGTCGCGACGGCGATCAGGGCTTCTTCCGCTTGAACCGGTGCCGCAGTTCCCGACACGAGGAGGAGGCAGAGGGTCAGGAGTACTGACTTGCGGACGCTCATCGGGAGTCCATCTCCCGAACGACCGAACGAAATTTTCCTCGTGACGTCCGCGGAATTTCCGTGACTGTTTCTACCTCGATACGGACCTCCGCACCGAGACGGTCAGCCAGTGCTTCCTTGACGGAGCGTTCGGACGACTCGTCATAGGCAGGACTCGGAACAACCCGAACGACGACGTGATCGGTCGCCTTCTGGGCGATCTGTACCTCGCTGAGACCGGTAAGTCCCTTGAATACCGGATCCAGACGGCCGACGGTGCGCCCATCGGGGAGGATCAGCAGGTCATCGGTCCGTCCCACGATCTGGTCCAGGACCGGTTGTGCACTTCCGCACGAGCAGCGCCTGGTCGATAACGAGAGCGTGTCGCCGACTCGATATCGGATCAAGGGCATGGCCTGATTGACAAAACCGGTCGTGATCGCCTCGCCCGTGCGTGTCCCCTGATCGTCGACCTGCGCATCGAGAAGTTCCAGGTATCCGTAGCCGATATCGAGATGAGTACCTCCGGCGTCGCACTGCCCGGCGAAGATCGTCATCTCGGCATTGCCGTACTGATCGCTGACCCGGCAACCGAAGGTCTGTTCGAAGAGTCGACGATCGGCGGCCGACAACGTCTCGGCACTGGTGAGGATTGACCGCACGGTGGGCAGTTCGAGACCGGCGTCGATCGCGAAGCGCACAAGCGATGCCAACGCCGACGGGTAAACGTGAAGTTCCTCGGGTTGGTAACGACGCAGACACTCGACGTAATCCGCCGTCGACTGAGGGCCGATGTGATAGACCGAAAACAAGAGATTGTTCTCGGTCCAGTCGCGAACCCAGTAGGGCGCATGATGTCGCGCAGCCGGCCACAACACACGACCGTTGAACGTCGCCCGGCGACAGCCGACCTCGCTTCCCGCCCGGGTTCGAAAACGGTCATAGACAGCGTAGTGGCGTTGTAACGAATCGAGGTCCGCCAGAACACGGAGCGGTGACCCGGTGGTTCCCGATGTGTCTCTGGATTCCAGCGGTCCCGGCACCGCCTCCGAGATGAACGACTCAGGAGATTGCTGGATGTCGGCCTTCTCGAGGATCGGGATCTGCAGCAGCCCCTCGGGAAGCGGCAGCGAAGAGGGGTCGATGCGATGTCGCTGGAACAGCGCCCGATAGTACGGAACATCACGACCGGCGCGAACGAGCGTCTCGCGAAGTCGTTGCAACGAGAGCTGCCGTAAGCTCTCGGCGTCAAGCGTCTCTTCCTCAAGAGCGCGGGCACGATGTTCCTCGAATCCTCGGCCGTATCGTCGTCGATGGATGCGCCAGCCGTACGCCGAACAGAGGACGTCCTTGACCGGGCGCGGCGTAATCCGAAACAGGCTGTCCAGGGATAAAGCCATGGTGACATCATAATAAGACTGCCGGGAATAGTCATGCCGGTGCCACTCGTTGTAGTCTGAGAACCCATCTCAGGAGTGACCCTCGATGACTAAGCCATCTGCCACCGACCGCGCCGTCCGCGACCGCTACGGCGCCGCCGCGAAGGAACGCGAGTCGGCCCTCTGCTGTGCCGTCTCCTACGACCCACGGCATCTGGAGGCTATCCCGCAGGAAGTGATCGATCGTGACTACGGTTGTGGAGATCCGTCACGTTTCATCCGCAAAGGGGAGACGGTTCTCGATCTTGGAAGCGGCGGCGGCAAGATCTGCTTCATCGCGTCTCAGTTGGTGGGGCCCGAGGGCGCGGTTCTGGGAGTCGACACCAACGACGAGATGCTTGCGTTGGCGCGACGGTCGACGACGGAGGTCGCCGAACGTGTTGGCCACGCAAACGTAACCTTTCTGCGTGGGCAGATTGAAGATCTTGCGCTGGATCATGACAAACTCGATACATGGCTAGCACGACACCCGATCCAGTCAGCAAGCGATCTCCCGCGATTCGAGGAAGAGAAGGATCGTCTGCGTCGTGGCGAGCCGATGGTGAAGGACCACAGTGTCGATATCGTCGTTTCCAACTGCGTTCTGAATCTCGTCCATCAGGCGCTCAAACCACAGTTGATCGAAGGGATATTTCGGGTCGTCAAACCCGGCGGCCGGATCGCGATCTCGGACATCGTTAGCGACCGTATCGTCCCCGACGAGCTGCGAGCGGATCCGGAACTCTGGAGCGGATGTGTCTCCGGTGCGTTTCACGAGCCCGAGTTGATTCGCCAACTCGAACGGGTCGGGTTTCGCAGCATCGAGCTCGACCGCGCAGAGGGAGACCCGTTCGCCGTCGTGGAAGGGATCGAGTTCCGTTCCGTGACCTTTACGGCGGTCAAACCAGGAAACGAAACGTCTTCGGGCTGCTGCTGATGGCATCGGCGTTCGATGATCATCTCGTCGGCAGCGGTCTGACGATGCCGCGGCGATCTGCCGTGACGACGTTACAGTTGAACATTGGCCTGCGCTGCAACCTTGCCTGTCTCCACTGTCATGTCGAGTCCGGTCCTCTGCGGAAAGAGCAGATGGATCGTCAAGGCTGCGAACGAATCGTCGAACTTCTAGATCTCAACCCACAGATCGACCTCCTCGACATCACCGGCGGGGCGCCCGAGCTTCATCCGGAGTTCCGCTGGGTCGTGGAGGAGGCGCGACGCCGTGGTCGCCGGGTCATGGATCGTTGCAACCTCACGGTTCTCCACGAGGACGGGCACTCGGATACAGCGGAGTTCCTGGCGGCTCACGAGGTAGAGATCGTGGCGTCGCTGCCGTGCTACACCGCCGAGAATCTCGAGCGACAGCGAGGGCGTGGCGTATTCGCTGCCAGCATCGAGGCGTTACAGCAACTCAACCGGCTGGGGTATGGAACCGGTCGGCTGCCCCTCGATCTGGTCTACAACCCGGTCGGGCCGTCCTTACCCCCGTCCCAGGCCAAACTCGAGAATCGATACCGGGATGAACTCCGCGAGCATTTCGGGATCGAGTTCGACTCGCTTCTGACGATCACGAACATGCCGATCAAACGATTCGCGTACGATCTGACGCAGAGCGGCAGGCACGAGGAGTACATGTCGTTGCTGGTGCAGAGTTTCAATTCGAAGAATCTGGATGGGCTCATGTGTCGCAACATCATCAGCGTGGATCACCAGGGTCGTCTATTCGACTGCGACTTCAACCAGGCGCTCGAGATGCAGGTCCCGGGTGGCGAGCGAACGATCTACGATGTGACGGATCTCAGGGTGTTCGAGGGTCGTTCGATTCGAACCGCGGACCACTGCTTCGGTTGTACCGCCGGCGCGGGCTCGAGTTGCGGTGGAGCGCTGAGTTGAGCCTTTCCGTTCGCGGCCACTGTGCCACGATCGTCCTGGTCGCCATTGTCGCCGGGACCTTGACTGGTTTCCTCGCCCGCGAGCCGCTGCGTCAGCTCGTCGTTCGCCTGTTCGGACCGCCGCGCGTTCAGATGACCGAGTCGTTCGCGGAGCGGGGAGACGGTCCGACCCTCGACCACACGATCTGGGACGGTCTCCTCCGACAACACGTCACCGAACACGGCGGGGTCGACTACCGGAGCTGGTCGGACGATCCGACGGCGCTGGACCGTTACCTCGCTTCGCTGGCGGAGGTCGATCTTGCGGCCCTCGGTCGCAGTGAGCGGCTGGCCCTCCTGATCAACGCGTACAACGCGTTCACCATCCGACTCATTCTTGACCATGACGGCGACGGCGGATTGAAGTCGATCCGTGACATTCCCGACGCGGAACGCTGGGACGCGGTCCGTTGGGAGCTGGGCGGTCAGACCTGGAGTCTCAATCAGATCGAACACGAGCAGATTCGACCTCGATTTGCCGAGCCGAGAATCCACTTCGCGTTGGTCTGTGCGGCGTACAGCTGTCCGCCGCTACGCACCGAGGCGTACGTCGGAGTCCGGCTCGAGGAGCAGCTAGAGGATCAGACCCGCCGGGTCCACGGGGACGAACGGTGGTTCCATTTCGATGCCGAGACCGGGGTGGTTCGATTCACGGAACTCTACGATTGGTACCTCTCAGACTTCGAACAGGTCGCCGAGTCGGCTATCGCCTACATGGCGGGCTACTCGTCCCCGCTGAACGAGGCCCTGGAGGCCGGTCGCTCAATCGATCTCCGGCGGATCCCGTACGAGTGGGATCTCAACCGCAAACCCGCTACCGCGCCATAACGGGCGCGTACCGCTCGACCAGTAGGTTCGTGTAAGCCACGTCCCCGTTGTAGCGACTGAGATGGGTGGTGTCGCTATACATGTCGGGGGTGATCTCCGGCGCGTCCTCGAAGCTGTGGATCGTGACCCCGGTTTCTCGCGCGACTCGCTCGAGAACGTAGCGTAGTCGCTCTTCCGCCTCGGGCGGTCGACCGATCCAGTCGTGATTGCGTGGAAGTAGGATGATCTCGACGTGATCGGAGAACTCTTTGAAGTTGTTGACCGTCCGGATGAACCCCGCGATCAACTCCTCCTCGAAGTCGAGAACCTCGATGTCGCAGCATTGGATGCGCCAGAGACGATCGTCGCTCATGTGCTTTTCCGTCCGTAATGCTTCGTAAAGCTCACGGAATAGTCTGAGCGTGTCTTCTGATCGCTCTTCCGGGATCGTCCCGGCCCCCTGCCATTCGTAGCTCCAGTCGCTGTTCACGTAGTCCGGATAGTCTTCCTCAAATCGTGCGTTCACGATGTCAGCGATCTCCTGAACGCGGGCCTCCGCCTCCGCATCACCCTCGACACCGCTATCAGGCCGCTCGCTACCAAACCACTGGTCTCCCAGCTCCGAGGTGATCATTTCTGCGGAGATATTGTCCCGTAGGTAGCGGATGTTGGCGATTCGGATCCCACGTTCGATGTCTTGCCAGAACAGCTCCCGGATCTCTTCATCGCTGGCCAGCATCGTGATGAACGACTCGATTGAGCCCTCGGCGCCACGGTAGCGGGCCTTCGTGTTTTGCAACGGCGTGAACTCGATTAGCGCCAGCTTCAATCGCCGGTCGTTGGTGACGAACTCGTCACGAATGCGTCTCGATAGGTAGTCCTGAAAGAACGGGTTCAACCCTCCGAAACCAAAGTTGAATGACTTGACATCGACTCCGCGCTCGGCCATCTCGCGATCGAACTGACGAGCGCCGAATGCGGCCTCGGTCATCGATGAACCGAAAGAGATGACGAGATCCTGTGGTTCCTGAACGATTCGCGGTAGCGCGGCTCGAGCCTCGGTTACCCGCGACAGAATCGACGACGTCGTTGCACCGGCGAAGTACGTAAACGCGCGGACGATGCCGAGACTGATTCCCATCCCGATGACAATGGTCAGGAGCGCAAGGACGAAAGGTCGTCTAGAACTGGAAGTAGATGAAGTCATTACTCGGTTCTCCGGCCAGTAGGCAGATCGCCTGGAACAGGATCAGCAAGATCCACATAAACCACGCGTGACGCTTGAGCCACTCACCCCCGCGGATGACGCAGAGGTCCATCAGATGCATGAATAGCAGGAGGCCGACGACCAACCCGAAGATCAACCCGGCTTGTGCCCCGGCAGCGGGAAGCACGCGGAGACCATGCATGCGGGCGACGATCTCACCGGCGTCGGCGATCCCCCCGGCGCGGAACAGAACCCAACCCACAAGTACGAGATGGAACGTCACGGCCCACTTGAACAGTCGCAACCCGCGGGAACTATCCGCACCGAATGCCGCAAAGGCCCGGACCTTCGAGATTGCGTGGGTCACGACGATCAGAACACCGTGATACGCGCCCCAGACGACGAATGTCCAGGCCGCACCGTGCCAGAGCCCGCCCAGGAGCATCGTGATCATCACATTCCGGAGGCGCCGTTTGTTTCGATTCCCGCCAAGCGAGATGTAGAGGTAATCGCGAAGCCACGTCGAGAGCGAGATGTGCCAACGACGCCAGAAGTCGACCGGCGAAACGGCAAAGTAGGGTAGTCGGAAGTTCAACGGAATCTTGAACCCAAGGAGCAACGCCAGGCCGATCGCCATATCGGTGTAACCCGCGAAGTCTCCATAGATCTGACCCGCAAACGCCAGGATTCCGGTCCAGGTCTCGAGCAGGCTGGCCGGGTTGGCGGAATCGAAGATCCTCTCGGCGGGAACGGCAAGTAGGTCCGCGACGGTCTTCTTGAACACGCCGGCCGTGATCAGGAGACAGCCATGTTTGATGTTGTCCCAGGTCGGCACCGGCAACGCGTGCATCTGCGGGAGGATCTGTCGCGCTCTAAGAATCGGACCGGCGACGAGCTGCGGAAAGAACGATAGCGCTGCGAGGAACTCCACGAGTCCCTTTCTGGGCTCCATGTCTCGGCGATAGACATCGATCGTGTAACTGAGACTCTGGAATGTGTAGAACGAGATGCCCACCGGTAGGACCCAGGCGAGCGTCGGCAGACTGACCTCTGCGCCGAACAGCGCGATGAAATCCGCCACCGACGTCAGGACGAAATCGGCGTACTTGAAGAGACCGAGGATCCCGAGGTTTATCACGAGCGAAAGCGTTAACCAACGTCGTCGTGTGCGCTGATCGGAGGAGGCGCCGATCCGCTGCGCGATCAGGTAGTCCGCGACGCCGCTACCGATCAACAGGGGAATGAATCGGTAGTTCCAGGCCCCGTAGAACACGAGGCTGGCGAGGACGATCAGGAAGACGCGATGACGTCGGCTGGCGAGGACCAGTCCATAGAGCGTGACGAACAGAAGGAAAAAGTAGAAGAAAACAGGCGTATTGAAGATCAAGTCGCTGCCCCCGGGTTCGTCTCCGCCATAGTCTAGAACGGCGCGCCGCGGTGTTTGGTTGCATGGAATCTTGAACGCTTGACAGATCTCCGCGAACACGGCTACGGTGAGCGGGTCCATCGTGTAGGTGCCCCGACGCCGTCCGGCGAAGGGGATAATCGGGAAGACGGTGCGTTGTCTCTTTAATGGGACGCAATGCCGACACTGCCCCCGCAACGGTAGGCGAGGAAGGGTGATCTGACAGCCACTGCGTGTTCGTAGCGCGGGAAGGCGATCACCCGCGGGCCTGACGGTCCGTCTCGTAAGTCCGTAGACCGGCCTTCACATCTGTTCATGTCCGGTGCATTCGGGTGGAATGCGGAGGTCGAAAAATGCTACAGAACCGCTGTCTCGTTTTTCTGTTTCTATGTCTTGGTGTCGTGGCGGCAGAGCCCGACGAGGTCTACACGGAGACCGTCACCGTGACGGCGTCACGGACTCCGGTGCTCGTCGAGGAGACCGGTAGCTCGGTGACCGTGATCGATCGCGAAGAGATCGAACGACGCCAGTCCATATTCGTGGGTGATCTCCTGCGAGCCGTTCCCGGAGTCGCCATCAGCCGCGCGGGGAACGGTGGTTCGCTGACGCAGATTCGCGTGCGAGGCGGTGAGGCCAACCATGTCCTGCTATCGATCGACGGCGTGTCGATCAGCGATGCGTTCGCAGGGGATGAAGTCCCCCTCGAATTACTGACGGTCTTCGACCTGGATCGGGTCGAGGTTCTTCGGGGGCCGCAGAGCGGTCTGTGGGGCGGCGATGCCGCGGCGGGCGTGATCAACCTGGTCACCCGCGATCCCGGCGCGGCGGCAGGGCGCGCCTTGCAGTTCGAGACCGGAAGCTTCGGTCTGTTGCGTGGTGCCGGCCAGATCGGACTGGGAGACGGCGCGCACCGGGCGACCTTCAGCGGCTCGTTTCATGACATGGACGGGACCAACGTGTCCCGCACGGGGAATGAGGACGACGGCTCCAGCAGTGGTCTGGCCCATGCACGATATCGTTTTGCACCCGAGTCCAGTCCGTTCGTGCTGGAACTGGGTGGACGATTCATCGATACGGAGTCGGAATTCGACGGAGTCGATTTCGTTGTCACCGGGTTGCCGACCGATGCCGATCGTCGCACGGAAACATCGTTGTCAATCTTGAATGCGCGCGGTGCCTGGACCCGGGACGACAGTTCCTGGCGCCACGAGCTGAACGTGTCTCGGGTCAGCAGTGACACGGAGACCGTCGTTGATGCTTCCTTCGACAGTTCAACCGCTGTCGACAAGAACTTCGTCTCATGGCAATCCACCGTGGCGTTGCCAGGCACCCTGAATCAGCGTTTGACGTTCGCCGTCGATCACGAGAGTCGAGAATTCGAGCAGCGGGGGATAGCGTCGTTCTTTGGCGACCCGAATCAGAGTCAGAAACTCGACGCGGACGGTGGGGTGATCGAATACCACCTCGGACAAGACCAATGGGATTTGGCCGCCAGCGTCCGTCACGATCGTCATAGCGACTTCGACGACGCCACGACGTTTAGAACCAGCTTCGCGCGGCGCTGGCACGATGGGGCAACACGTCTACACGTCTCTGCAGGGACGGGACACAAGCCTCCGACCTTCGGGGATCGATTCGGGTTCTTCGCCGACACGTTTATTGGAAACCCGAACCTGCAACCGGAAGAGTCCAGTGGCTGGGATGTCGGTGTAGATCGCCGTCTAGGCAAGCGATACCGGGTGGGGGCAACCTACTTCCGGGAACGCGTCACCAACGAGATCAACGGATTCTTCTTCGACGCGACAGCAGGTGCGTTTACGGCGGTCAACGAGGACGGCGACAGCGATCGGCAAGGTGTCGAGGTGTCGGTGATCGCGCAGTTGTCTCCGCCTGTTCAGCTGGCCACGACCTACACCTATACGGACGCACGCGAGCCGAACGGACTCGGTGGCGAGGCGATCGAGCTTCGCCGACCCCGCCATTCCGGAAATCTGCAATTGCACTACAACCCTTCCCGGTTGCCGTTCGACGTCGCCATCAATGCGTCATTTGTTGACACCCAGCGCGACATCTTTTTCCCGCCGTTTCCCGCCCCGCCCGAAAGAGTGCCGCTGGACTCGTACGTCTTGCTCGATATCACCGGACGCTACCAGTTCCACGACAACTACGAGTTGTTCGCCAGGATCGAGAACGCATTGGACGAGGAGTACGAGGACGTGATCGGCTTCGCGACACCCGAGTTGGGTGCCTTCGTTGGCTTACGCTTTCGCAGCGGGCGATAGGGTTCACGTCGGGAATAATCGGACAAATACGATTGTCTCCCTAATAGCGGGTCAGTTGGTCCGTTAGAATGACACCCTTGCCAATGAAGGGGGACGGACACCGTGCACGTCGCGATTCTCGGAAACGGAGTAGCGGGAGTCAGCGCGGCGCTTCGTATTCGCGAGCTTCAGCCCGAGTGGAAGATCAGTCTCGTCTCCGGCGAATCGAGCTACCACTGGTCGCGTCCGGCCCTGATGTACATCTTCATGGGTCACATGCGGTACCAGGAGACGAAACCGTTCCCCGACTCGTTCTGGGACGAACGCCGGATTGATCGAGTCCGCGCCTGGGTCACCCGCATCGACACCGATAATCGACGTCTTGAGTGCCACGATGGGTCGTCGGTCCCGTGGGATCGTCTACTGATCGCGACCGGGGCGAAGTCCAACAAGTTCGGCTGGCCCGGTCAGGACCTCGACGGTGTGCAGGGTCTCTATGGACTGAACGATCTCAAGAATCTCTATCGCACGACGGCCGACACGCGACATGCCGTCATCGTCGGTGGTGGCCTGATCGGCATCGAGTTGGCGGAGATGCTGCGATCCCGTCACATCGATGTGACGTTTCTCGTGCGCGAGCAGTCCTACTGGGACAACGTCCTCAATTCCGAAGAGTCCGGACTCATCAATCGGTTGATCCGTCACCACGGCATCGGGCTCGAACTCGAAACACAGCTTGACTCGATCGAAGATGATGGGAAGGGTCGTTGCTCGGCCGTCGTGACCGGCGACGGGCGTCGACTGGAGTGCCAGATCGTCGGGCTGACGGCCGGCGTCTCTCCCAACGTTGGCGTGGCGCAGGAGTCGGGGATCCCCACGGGCCGCGGAGTGCAGGTCGACCGGACGCTACAAACGTCCGTAAAGGACGTGTGGGCCGCAGGGGACTGCGCGGAGATCGTCAAGGAGGGGGATGCCCGAAACCTGATCCAGCAGGTCTGGTACACCGGCAAGATGCAGGGCGTCGTCGCCGGCGAGAACATCGCCGACGCACCGGACGGCCCGCGAAACTACGATCCGGGAATCTGGTTCAACTCTGCGAAATTTTTCGACCTCGAGTACCAGACCTATGGGCAGGTCAACTTTCAGATTTCGGGCGAACAGAACCTCTACTGGCAGGAGAGTGACGGCCGACAGGCGGCACGCATCGTCCACGTCGACGGGACGGTCATCGGACTGCAGTCGATGGGCATTCGCTGGCGTCACGAGGTTGCGGAGAGCTGGATCCGTCAGAAACGAAGTGTCGATGAGGTCATCGGTAGCCTCTCGCAGTTGGCCTTCGATCAAGAGTTTCATCGTCGGCAGGAGCCCACCATCGCCCGTGTATTCCGTGAGCAACTGTCATGAGCGAGTTTCCGATCCTGTTCGACGAGGAGGCCGGCGGATTCGGCGAGCCACCGAAACGGCCAGCGCCTCCCTTGCGACCGGCGCAGCGTGCCGCCGCCGCGGTGATCGCACTGGGGGCGCTTGGTTTTGTCCTCTACATCGCCGGCCTGCAACTGGGTGGAGGCTGGTCGGCCATCGGCGCGACCTTCGGCCTCATCACACTGGGGACGGTGCTCTGGTTCTGGTTGGATCTCCGCGATACCGAACCCGGAATCAAGCACGACGGAGTCTTCTTCAGCGGCGTGCAGTCCCGTGGGCTGCTTGGCTGGTCACTGGGGATCTTCATCACCGGGTTCTACATCGTCCTCTATTTCTACGACGATCTTCAGAAGATGGGCATGCCGGCGCTTCTGGATCGCCCGATCCAACTGCTGGACCCACTCGCGATGTTGACCCAGGGCGGAGGGTCGAGCCGCTGGTTCCTCTACGGCGTCCTCTATACCTCCGCGATCCTGGTGTTCGGCGTCCGCATGTTCATGAAGTACCGGGGCAATCGGTACCAACAGCTGCGCACCGCCAGTGTGATGTTCTTCCAGTTCGTCTTCGCCTGGATGCTGCCGAACCTGTTGATCTTCTTCAGCAAACCCTACATGGAATTCAACGGCATCTGGCCACTCAAGCAGGACTACCTGTGGCCTGAGAAGGTTCTCGGCGAGTATCTCGGCGGTGCCGGTGTGATTGGCGTCTTGCTCTTCGTCTGGGCCATCGGAATGTTCGTCGCGACACCGCTCCTGACCTATCTGTTCGGCAAGCGCTGGTATTGCAGCTGGGTCTGTGGTTGCGGCGGATTGGCCGAGACACTCGGCGACCCCTGGCGACAGCAGTCCGACAAGTCGACGGGTGCGTGGAAGATCGAGCGCTGGATGATCCACACCGTGCTCCTGATCGTTGTCTTTGTGACCGCGTCGCTGTGGATCGATCACCGGATGAACGGCAACCTCTACGGAACGTGGAGCGGTTCGCTGCGCAAGTGGTACGGGTTCTACATCGGGGCGATCTTTTCCGGCGTGATCGGTGTCGGTTTCTACCCTGTCCTGGGTAGCCGGATCTGGTGTCGCTTCGGTTGCCCGCAGGCGGCGATCCTGGGTATCTGGCAGCGGATCTTCTCCCGGTTTCGGATCACGACCAATGGCGGGCAGTGCATCTCGTGTGGCAACTGTTCGACCTACTGCGAGATGGGGATCGATGTGCGGGCGTACGCCCAGAAGTCCGAGAACATCGTGCGCGCGTCGTGTGTCGGTTGTGGTGTCTGCGCGGCCGTCTGCCCGCGGGGCGTGCTCAAACTGGAAAACGGCCTGCCGGGCGATCGGTTCGACGGGGCGGAGAGTGCGCTCGGCACTTTCCGTGATGCCTTCAACGATCCCAGGATCTACGACTACCGAAGTTGGCAGTCTTCCGATCAGTCCAGCGAGAACACCGTCAAGTAGAAGCCCGGCGTCAGCTTGACGATCGGTACCTTGTCGAATTGACCGTGACTCCGACGCTTGTGTCGCATCGCATTCTTCGATGTCCGCTTGGCGCGAAACATCAAGGGGGGCACCTCGTTACCGGCGTCGTCGCTGACCCATTCGAGCGTGAGCAGCAGATCATGCTCTGCGATGACGGCGTGACGACTCAGATCGACGTCGATCGTTCCGATGACCTGCGGGGCATCGACGAGGACGCTCTCCGTCAACCGCATTTCACCGACTTTGCCGTCGCGATAGTCGTAAAGATTCACACGATAGACGAATCGTTCCCCACCGGTCCGGGCGATGACGAAGTGGGCGCTCTTGATGAAGCTCTTCCGCTTGATCGGGATCCGTGCGCCGACCTCGCTTCCGAGTTGGCCGCTCGCAAACCCGACCTTGTACCCCGCCGGCTTCAGCGCCTTGCCGACGATGGCCGGCTTACCGGTGCCTGCGGCCGAGACACTGACCTGCTCCTGGTAGGCTCTCTCCTGCGGAACGAGTGCGATGCGACTCGATTCCAGCAAGTCGCCCAGCGTCACGCGCTGCAGCGTGTATCCCGGGGCTCCGATCAGGATCGTCGTATCGGCCGGTAGATCCAACGGCGGCAACGCCAGTCGGAACCGCCCCTCGTCGTCGCTGACCGTTCCCAATTCATGATCGGACAGGCCGACCCGTGCGTAGGCGATGCCTCGATCGCTTGTGGCATCGACGACCTGTCCCTCGACACGGTCGGCTGCCACAACCACCCATGGAAACAGAGCGACGATCAAGAACGTCCGCAGACTCACCACGATCCTCCTGGATCGCACTCTATCCCATCTTACGATTCCAGTAGGATAGCCTGGGAAGCTTCCATGACCCGATGCTATGGACGGTCGCCGGGGGGCGGGATAGACTCATCACTCGATCATCTATAAAGAATCGAGGAGACCCCCATGAAGAGTCGTTTCGGATTTCTAGCCGCTCTGCTCATCGTCGCTCTGGCAGCGCCGCTCACCTCATTCTTCGCCGACGAGGAGACGTCGGGACGTCAGGACGAGAAGCGAGCGAAGATCAGCACGATCGCCACGGAGGCGCTTCACGGTCTTCTCGCCGATAGCTCCAATGCCAACTCGCTCTACGAGAACGCTTACGGTTACGCCGTCTTCGACAACTGGAAGTTCGCCCTCGGTGTTTCGGGTGGCGGCGGGACCGGTGTGGCGGTGGACAAGGCGGCCGGCAGCAAGACCTACATGAAGATGGGAACCGGTGGCGTGGGCCTGGGGTTGGGCGGACAGAAGTACCAGCTGGTCGTCATGATGGAGACCAAGGAGGCGTTCGATCGCTTCGTCAACAAGGGCTGGCAGGCCGACGCTCAGGGTACCGCCGCTGCGGGCAAGGAAGGTGTTTCCGCCTCCAGCTCGTTCCACAACGGCATCGCGCTGTTCCAGATCACCGACAAGGGTCTGATGGCCAATGCCGATGTCACCGGCACCAAATTCTGGAAGCACAAGAAACTCAACTGATGCTCAAGCGGGGCGCACAACGAGAGCGAGTCCTCGGCCTGCTCGAAGAAGAGGGTGGTGTCACCGAGGCGTCGGTCCGACGTGTGGCCGAACAGACGGGCGTACCGGAGGCCGACATCTGGGGCGCCGGCCTGTTCTACTCGCTGATCCGACGACCGGGTCGGCGTGTTCGTGTCTGTGATGGCCTGACCTGTCAGATGCTGGGGGGCGATGCGCTGGCGAACGATCTGGAGCAGGCAGGCAAGGAGTGCGAGAGGGTCAGCTGTCTGGGACAGTGTGACCGTGCGCCTGCGGCGTTGGACGAGGACCTGGAGTTACTGACCCGCGACGAGCGGCCCCGCGGAGTGACGCCCGCGGATGACGGGTTGCCTATGAATCTCGCCGGCGAGGACGACGCCAGCTACGCCGCCCTCGCGCGTGCCCGCGAGCTCGCTCCCGATCGAATTCTGGAAGAGCTCGAGGCCTCCGGTCTTCAGGGACGAGGGGGTGCGGGTTTCCCGGCACACATCAAGTGGCGGGGTGTCCGGTCTCAACGGGAGACCGAGCGCTACGTCGTCTGCAATGCCGACGAGGGTGAGCCCGGGACGTTCAAGGACCGCGAGGTCATTCTGCGTCGTCCCCACGCCATGCTCGAGGGTCTGGCGATCGCGGCAGCGACGGTGGCCGCGCGGGAGATCTGGATCTACATCCGCGGCGAGTTCACCGAGGAGCGCCGTGTTCTTGCGCGGGCCATCGAGGAGGCAGGCGACGCACTCGCGCAGTTCGATGTGCACGTGGCCACCGGTCATGGTGCCTACATCTGCGGAGAAGAGACGGCGTTGCTGGAGTCGATGGAAGGGCGTCGCGGGATGCCACGCCTCAAGCCGCCGTTCCCGACCGAACATGGGTTTCGTGGCAAGCCGACATTGATGCACAACGTCGAGACGGCGGCCTGTGTGCCTGCGATCGTCCGTCGTGGTGGCAAGTGGTTCCGCGAGCTGGGTTGCGACGAGCCCGGAACAAAACTCTACTGCCTCTCCGGGCACGTCCAACGACCCGGTGTCTACGAGCTGCCGCTGGGCGTGACCCTCGACGCTCTGGTCGAGGCCGCCGGCGGTTATGACGGGACGCCGATGGCGTTCAGCCCCGGTGGTGCGTCGTCCGGCTTCCTGCCGATGAGCCAACGGAACCTGCCGCTGGACTACGGGAACCTGGCAAAGGCCGGGTCAATGCTGGGAAGCGCCGGTGTTGTCGTCCTGAACGACACCGTCGATATGGTGCAGGCCGTGGCGTGGCAGCTGGAGTTCTTCGAACGAGAGAGTTGCGGGCAATGTGCCCCATGCCGGATCGGTACGCGGTATATTCGGAGGCAGGTGGATCGCTATATCGATGCGGGAGACCTTCGAACGTTGCAACACGCAGCCGACGTCGGCTGGGAGATGGAAGAGGGTTCGATCTGCGGGCTGGGGATGGTCGCCGCCAAACCGTTGGAGTCCGCCCGCGAGCATTTCCCCGAGGCGTTTCAGAACCGGAGCCGAAATTGAGCGATAGGTTCGATATCGAGATCGACGGTAGGCCTTGCGAGGCCAGGGCCGGCGAGACAGTGTTGCAGGCGGCGACGCGCGCCGGCGTGACGATCCCCACACTCTGTGACGACACACGGCTGGAGCCGGCGGGCGCGTGCCGCGTCTGCCTGGTGGAGGTGGAAGGGCAGCGTCGCCTTCAACCCGGCTGCGCGTGGCGGGTCGAGCCGAACATGAAGGTCGTCACCGAGTCGGAGCGAATCGAACGCCATCGCCGGGTGCTCTACGGACTCTATCTGGCAGACCACAAGCTGGACGACGATGGCCTACCCATCCAGACCGGGAACGACAACCAGCTGCGTCGCCTGGCCCAGGAGACTCCGCCCCTTGTGCTGGAGGCGGTCGACGCACCGCGCGTGGGGCGCCCGGACGACGTTAACCCGTACATCGCATTCGATCCCGAACTCTGTATCCTCTGCGCCCGCTGCACTCGCTATTGCGATGAGGTCGAGGCGGTCAACGCCATCACCCTGGCCGAGCGTGGATCCGAGACCACCATCGCGACGTTCGCCGACAAGGGTCTGTTGGATACCAGCTGCGAACTCTGTGGCGGTTGCATCGACACCTGTCCGACCGGCGCGCTGATCGAAAAGAAGGCGCCCCATCCGTTGGCGGCCGATGCGAAGACCGTCCGCAGTACCTGCAATTTCTGCGGTGTCGGTTGCCAGGTAGACCTTCACGTCAGTGACGGGCGTGTGGCCAAGGTGACCAGTCCACCCCCGGGGGAGACGGTCAACGATGGCAACCTCTGCGTCAAGGGTCGCTTCGCCTACGACTTCATCCATCACGAGGACCGGCTGAAGACGCCCCTGATCCGCGGGGACGACGGCGAGCTGCATCCTGCCGGCTGGGACGAGGCCATCGCCCGTGCGGCCGAGGGCATGCTGGAGGTCAAGCGGCGTCACGGTGCGGACGCGCTGGGCTTCGTTTCTTCCAGTCGTTGCACCGGTGAGGAAAACTACCTGATGCAGAAGTTGTCTCGTGCCGCGTTCGGCACCAACAACGTGCATCAGTGTGCCGCCACGTGACACGCTCCGACGGTCGCCGGGCTGGTGACCATGTTCGGGGCGGGGGCGATGACCAACTCGATCGAGGAGATCCGTGACACCGAGATGATGTTCGTGATCGGGTCCAACACCTCCGAGGCCCACCCCATCATCGCGATGGAGATGAAGCGCGCCGTGCAACGTGGGTCGCGACTGATCGTGGCGGATCCACGAGCTATCTGGATGACCGGCATTGCGGAGAAGCATCTGCAGCTTCAGCCCGGAACCGATGTCTGGTTGCTCAACGCGATTGCCAACGTGATTGTTACCGAGGAGCTCTTCGACAGGCGCTTCATCGCGGAGCATTGCGAAGGCTGGGAGGCCGTTCGTCAGACGGTGCTCGGCTATCCGCCGGAAGAGGCTGAGGTGGTGACCGGCGTCCCTGCCGAGGATATCCGCGAGACGGCCCGTCTGTATGCGACCACGCGGAAGGCCGGGATCTATTACACCCTTGGGATCACCGAACACACCCACGGTACGGACAACGTCTACGCGCTGGCCAACCTCGTGCTGATGACCGGCCATCTGGGCGTCAAGTCTGCTGGTATGAACCCACTACGCGGGCAGAACAACGTTCAGGGCGCCAACGATGCCGGGGCGACCCCAACGTTCCTCCCGGGATACGAGAAGGTCACGGACCCAGAGGTTCGCGAGCGTTACGAGACGGCGTGGGATGTTCCATTGTCACCCGACGACGGGATGAACCTCAACGTGATGATGAAGGAGATGGCCCAGGGCAACGTCAAGGGTCTGTTCGTCATGGGCGAGGATATCGTCATCTCGGAGCCCAACGTCTCGCAGGTCGAGCTTGGGCTGAACCAGTGTGAGTTCCTCGTCTGTCAGGAGATCTTCCACAATCTGACGACGGAATTCGCGGATGTGGTCTTCCCTGCAAGTTGTTTTGCCGAGAAGGACGGCGTCTTCACCAATAGCGATCGACGGGTCCAGCGGGTTCGCAAGGCGGTCGATCCACCCGGTGAGGCGCGGGAGGATTGGCGCATCCTCTGCGACATGGCCCGTGCTTCGGGGTATCCCATGCCGGACTACGCCGGTCCCGACGAGATCTACGCCGAGATGGCCTCGTTGACCGAGAAGTTCGGCGGGATCTCCCACGCACGCCTGGACGAGCGACCCTTCGGCCTACAGTGGCCCTGTCCCGACGAAGACCACGAGGGGACTCCCACACTCCACGAAGGCGGGCCGCTGATCGGCAAGGCGAAGTTTCAGTCGGTCAGCTATCGGCCCAGCGATGAACTACCGGACAACGAGTATCCGCTGGTCCTGTCCACGGGACGTACGCTCTATCACTACAACGCCGCGACACAGACCCGGCGTGAGTCGGGACCCGTGCTCAAGCAGGGGAGTAACTTCATCGAGGTGCACCGGCGTGATGCGCGCCGTCTCGGTGTCCGTAACGAGGACATGGTCCGCATTATCTCGCGGCGTGGTGCCGTCGAGGCGCGGGTCTGGGTTTCGCCTCAGGTGCGACCCGGCTGTGTGTGGATGCCGATGCACTTCGCCGAGTCCCGGGCCAACCTGTTGACCAACGATGCCGGGGATGCCATCACCGGTACGGGCGAGTACAAGGTCTGTGCGGTGCGGATTGAGGCGCTTATACCCATCGGTGCCTGACGGTCAAACATGCGAGTCGAGTAGTTAATAGCTATTGTCACCCTGAGTCTAGCTCGACAAGGCACTTGAGGTAGGTATGGAAGGCAGCCCATCTATTCGCCGATCGATCATGCGTTTCGTGCGGGGTCAGGTGCGGCGAATTATGCGGCCCATCATCAATCGCGAGCCGAATCTTCCCGCAAAGATTCTCGCTTACCGTGAGGACGAATTCGACTACGCGATCCCCAAAGTCTCACGTAGCGCGGACGGCGAGCTTCCGGTGCCTCCAGATCATTTGTGGGTCGCACTCGGGCCGGGAGGATACGGCGCGACTCCGCAGGAGTACCTGTCCCTGGGTCAGAAACAGGTCGCAACGATCCACGAGCAGCTCGCCCGAGTAGGAGGTCAGCTGCAGGAACACGGACGAGTTCTGGATTTCGGTTGTGCATCCGGGCGGTTAATCCGTTGGTTCGCAGATCAGGCTCAGTCCGGGGAAGTCTGGGGAGTTGACGTCGATGCCGAACATATTGTCTGGTGTCAGCAGAACCTCAGTCCACCGTTTAACTTCTGTACCACGACGACGGCTCCCCATCTGCCATTCGAGGATCGGTATTTTGATCTAGTCTACGCGGGTTCAGTGTTCACCCATATCGACGAATTGGCCGATGCGTGGTTTCTTGAATTGCGGCGGGTGCTACGTTCCGGTGGGTTCGCTTTCATTACTATAAATGACAAACACAGTCTAGGCATCATCCAGAAGAACCCGGACTTCAACCTCGCAAAGCGAATCGTTGAGGCGGCACCGAGACTACGGCTCGACGAGGTCGACTTCAGCAAAGTTACGATCGGCCGATCCCACACAATCTACGATCGAGACAGTCTCATCGAAAAACTGAACCGTTGGTTTGATGTCGTTGCGATTCAACCCGAGGCGTATGGATTCCAGACCGCTCTTCTATTGAAGAAGCGATAGCGGCGATAGGGTCAGCCAGGTTTGACACCAGTTATGATCGGGATTTGCCACACTGCGTAGCCGTCAGGGTTCTCCAGGCAATCCAGCATCCCACTCCAATAGTCCTCGATCTCCTTGCGCGACAACTCCGTCTCCCTTGCGATCGGGTCGGTGTACCCGTCACGCCACGCCTTCCAGACGCGAATGATCACCTCCCTCGGTGTGCGAAGCGTGTCCACCGTTACGTACTGGACATCGACTTGCGTCAGGCCGGCGTGGCGAAGGATCGTGAACATGCGGCGCCCGATGCGGAGGTCGGTACCGGTGGCTCGTCCGAACGCGATAGCACCCTGATGGAAGAATCGATCGGTATCTCCATCCACCGGATGGAAGTGGATCATCGCATAGTCCTCGACAAGCAGGTGGAGCCGCCCGCCGGGACGCGTGACACGGATCAATTCCGACACGACCCGTTCCGGAGTCGGGATCGATTGCAGCATGTGACGATTGACGGTGAGATCGAATCGGTCGCTCTCGAGATCAAGATCGAACGCATCGCCGACCATGAACCTGGCCCGATCACCCAGCGCCACGCAGTTCTGGCGGGCGATCTCAAGGTGGGGCTTGATCAGATCAATACCGAGATAGGTGCCACCCGGTCGCGGTTCCCCTAATCGACGGATGAACTCGCCGGTTCCGCAGCCTACGTCGAGAACCTGGAGGTCGTCGGGAAGATCGTACTCGTCAAGGAGACGCGATTCGTGAGGCCAGATCGCGTCGGCCTGCCCGCGGAGACCCCGAACCATCGACTCGTCGGCCATCTGTTCGTACTGGGGGTTTCGATCATCGTGCATGACGTCAGGATACTATGCGTCTTCATGGGACGCAGTAGGCAGAGCGGCGAGTTGAATGGCGGTTGTACTTACCGCGAACAGCTTGGTTCGGAGGCCAACGCGATTACGGTCCTGGACTACCTGGCCGACCGGTATCGCCACTCGTCCCGAGCCGAATGGAGCGCGCGCATCGGGGCGGGACGTGTCGTTGTGGACGACCGGCCCGTCGCGGAGGGCGACCCGTTGCGATCGGGGCAGTGGTTGTCCTGGTACCGGCCGCCGTGGAGGGAGCCTCACGCTCCGAGGTCGTTCGCCGTGCTCTACGACCGGGGCGGGGTCGTCGCCGTGGCCAAACCGGCTGGCCTGCCGACACTCCCGGGTGCCGATTTCTACGAGTCGACGTTGCTTCGACAACTGGCGCGCTACGACTCGGACTTGATTCCGATGCATCGATTGGGGCGTTGGACCAGTGGGATCGTGCTGTGCGCGAGGGACAAGAAATCTCGGGCGGAGCTGGCGGAGCAGTTCGCGAACCGCACGATTCGAAAGCGGTACCGGGCGCTGGCTAGCGGAAATCCGAAGGAAGACCAGTTTGTGATACGGACGCCGATCGGACCGGTTCCCCATCCAACGTTGGGGACGGTTCATGGCGCGTTGATCACCGGCAAGTCAGCGGAGAGTCGGGTCCGGGTGTTGCGACGAGACGGAAGCCAATTCCTGTGCGACGTCAACATTCTTTCGGGGCGGCCTCATCAGATTCGAATCCATCTGGCTGCAGCCGGGCACCCGTTGTGCGGAGATCCGCTTTATGCCGCCGGGGGTTGCCCTCGTGCATCTGAACCCGCGCTACCTGGTGAGGGCGGGTACCTGCTTCACGGGGCCGAGGTGGGTTTCGACGCGGTCAGTGACCGAGGCGAACTTTCCGCGCCGGGATTTGTTCGAGTGCACTGTGTACCGCCGTCACCGCTGATACATCTCACGTAATGGTGATCGCTTCGTCAATCGCATCACCTTCGATGACCTGCCGCGAGACCGCAGTCAAGCTGATAACCAGCCAGAAGTCTTCCCACAGGATGCTTCCGCCTGAGATGCTGGCGATCAGAACGGTAAGCGCCATCATCATGAGGCCGCCGTAGTAGATTAACCGTTCTGGGTTATCTCGGCTCCGTTGCCATGCCTTCACAGCGTTTCGCATCGTCACTGTGAGGAGCCAGATGAGCATCACGAACCCAACGACGCCCATCTCCGCCAGCGTTTGCAGGTAAAGATTGTGGGCAGCGACCTTCTTACTGGCACGTTGGCCCGTGTTGAACTCCTCTTCGACGAAGTAATGTCCGAAGTTTCCAATTCCAATGCCTAGCATAGGGTGAGCGAGCCATATCTTGATGAGGCCCTTATTGTAGTGCCCGCGTACAGTCAGTTCGCTCTCGTTCCTCAATACGACGGTCCCTGCTATTCCTGAATCCAGAGTTTCAATTCGTTTGTAGAAATAGGATGGAAGGAAGGGTCCAAGCGCTATCGCACAAATCAGAACGAGACTTATGGGAAGCATCCGGCGACGCTCAACGATTGCGATAAAAACAAAAACTACGACAAGAGAAATGAGAGCGCCGCGGCTTACCGATGTGACGACGCCGCCGAACAGCACAAAACAAAGCAGGAAGTGAAACCAGCGCCCCGGATCCTTACGATAAATAAAGTGATACAAAGCCAACGGGACTGCGAGTGCGGCCAAGGTTCCGAACTCATTCGCGTTCTCAACCAGACCGGAAGTTCGGAAGGAACTCCCTGAAGCCGTCAAGAAAAAATAGATTCCAGCGAGTGCGTTGACCGAGGCCACGAGAAGCACAGCCCACACGGCCAGTTTGAGGTCTCTGAATCGAGTAACGAGGTTAGTCAACATCATGTAGAACACGAAGTTGAACCCCCATTTCCTCAACATGCTGAACGTAATCGCTGTGTCCTGCGTGAAAGTCAGCGAAACGACAATCAGAATTCCAAGGAAAAAGATCGGAAGGAAGATATTCCCGAGAATCAGTTTTCGTTTTTGGATCAGGAATCGGATCAGAACGAGGCTACAGGTGAATACCCCGATGAGTTGAAGCAGCGTCACCGCACCAAAACGCAGGGGAACGAAGAAGACGCAGATGACGACGAACAGGCCGCACATGGGCCGTTTGATAACGAGCAATCCGTAAAGGATCGCGAGCGGAGGCAGAAACAGCGCCCAGATGGGGATCTTCATCCAAACTAATAACATCAGCGCTAGCGCGAAGCTAATAATGGTGATTATTGCCACCGGTAACGCTGGCGTCGAGGGCCATCTCTCAGTCAGGCTTCCGCGACGAAGAAAAATGCCAATCATTGAATCGCCCCTGCGAGGCGTTGAACTGCATCGATCAACCGCTGGGAATTGAATCTACTCTTCTTCATCCGAGACCCCTTTGCAGCGTCCAGAATAGCTCATCCAAATCGGGCCTAATCTCGGAGATGACGTCGCTGAAACCGAAATGTTGATCTTGATGTCGTGGCAAAACACGCCGATCGTCTCGTACTAATAGCGTCAGCTTTGAGCGGGAGAAGGCTCTTTCTTCTGAGGGGCGTAACCGCTGACGGCAATTCCCCAATCGTGGACTCGGATTTGCTCTAGCTCGGCCTCCTCGAACCACTCGAACACTTCGGGGAAAGTGTGTTTTGATTGGAATTTTGGAGAATACCAATCGAAAGTTCCGAGAACCACCGACTGCCACGGGCCTTCAGCCGCGATAGGAATTACGCGAAATGGTAAGCCCAGAATAGGGATCCGTTGAATCCATTTCATGGGAACGGCAAGATGACAGAGGGCGAAGAGTATCGAATGAGGCATTCGAGTCGTCACGTGGCGCAACGCATCAGAGCAGGCGTTACGATAGCGTGAATAAGATGAATAAACCCATATCGCCATGAACCCCCCAGGTCGCAACAGTCGTGCGAGACGAAGCACAGACCCCTTGCAGTCCGATGTGTGATGCAGCACGCCAAGACTGAAAATGGCATCGAAACTCTCGTCAGGAAATGGTGGTTGGAGGATGTCACCCCTCACTACATGGGCCTGGCGTTCTTTCTTCGCTTTTGAAGCGGCAACAGAAATGCCGTCGCTCATATCGATGCCGATGACTTTGGCATCGTTCTTCGAAAGCAGTTCAAGCAATACTCCGCGCCCGCACCCTGCATCCAGTACTTTCTTTCCAGAGAATTGACTCGGAGTCCGGCCGATGGTTCGTATGAAGCTGGATTTTGTGTCGGTAGAAAACGTCTTCAGCGAGGGCGTAGTTTTTATCGCGTGCCATTGGTACGAGAAACTCTGTACGTAGGCGTTGGGCGTGAATTCTGGGATTCCATTCCGAATCGGGAAATCCATCCCACAAGGGCAGGAGATGGATCCTTCCTCGATCTCGGTGTCGTCCTGCCGATCTGAACCCAAGGAAAGGCCGCGCCCACACTTCGGACACGCCAAGCTGTTGATGAGGGAAGGTTTCATTTTAGGACGGTTCCTTGGCGAGAATTCCGCAGAAAAATCTCAAGCTGATGGATTATGGCGTGCCCGAATCGAGATGGCAAGGATCCGGATACGATCAACCTCAAGCTGAAGTTACCGCCGGGGGCTTCGCAGTGCCAGGAGGAGTTCGCTACTTCGCGCCGTCTCGGTTGCCATTAGCCAACTGAGACCGTTTCCGGGAAACACGAGGGTTCAGTCGCATTCTTGGTTGGACGAGAGGCAGCGGAATGCGTATGTTGATCGGTTGGAAGGGAAGTCAGAATGTGTGCAGGATCGGAACGACCGCTTCGACTCCTAGTCGTGACTGGGCGTTACCCACCGGTGTTCTCCGGAGCGTCCGCTCAGCAGCACGAGCTGCTGAACCACCTGGGGACGCGTCGCGTTAAAGCGACGGTCCTTACTCTTCGCGTCGGGGAACTGAGCAAACGGGAGACCATCGATGGAGTGTCTGTTCTGAGGCGTGGATCCGGCAAGACCAACAGTCTGGACCGATTCATGTTTGCCGTGAGTGTGTTCCTGTACATCATCACGAGACGGCGCCAATTCGACGCGATTCACGCCTTTACCGCAGGTTGGGCAGCATTTTTGCTACCCGTTGCGGCACTTATTGCTGGCGTGCGATGCGTATATACGAGTTCGTTACAGGGTTCCGACGATGCTGCGGCAGTGGCTGCTCAGGGAATGGGATGGTTGAAAGTTCGATTGTTGCGGATGTTTGATGCTGTCGTGATCTATACGCCGCATCAAGCCAGGTCTTTCGTGGAAGCTGGGTTTAATAGCAGCGCAATGCACGCGATTACATGTGGGGTCGACGACGGGTTTTATACGCCTGTTGTCGATGCGGAACGACGACGCACGTTGCGAAACGCGGCTGGTCGTGATGACGACGGGCCGGTAGTTCTATTCATAGGAACCGTGACGGCACGTAAAGGCGTCGATTTGTTAGTCGAGAGTTTTCGACTGCTGCTGTCGTCAGACCCGGCGGCTGTATTGGTATTGATGGGGCCGGTGAATCGAAGTGAAGATCCTACGCTGGACGAATTGTTTGTCGAAACACTTCGGGAGCGGAGTACGGAGCCGGAGCTAGCCAATCATATCGTGTTTCTTGGCCGGGTGGACTCGCCGGAAGAGAAGCGAGCAATTATCCGTGCCAGCGACGTGTTCGCACTCTTCTCTCAGCGCGAAGGGCTCGGTATTGTCATCCTGGAAGCGATGGCCTGTGGTGTCCCAGCTGTCCTGACCCCGATACCTGGAGTTTTCGACTTCATTATTACTAACGGACGTGATGGACGTATCGCCGGGACGAGGGATCCCAAGGAATTGGCCAAGTTGTTGCACGACGTCATTTCGTCCGAGAGCCGCTCAAATTCAATGGGGCAAGAAGCGCGAAGAACAATTGAGCAACGCTTCTCCACGGAGCAGGTGGCACAAAATCATCTCGACTTGTACTGGGCGCTGGCTGCGAGAGGGCGGGGATCGTGAATGCCAGAAAACTGCGACTGTTGTACTACGTCGAATGCCTCGGTGTGGGTGGCGCGTTTCAGACAACTGTGACGGTTGCCCGTGAGATGAAGGAACGAGGTCACGAAGTCGTATTTGTGAGCAAGGGGGGGCCCCTCAGGAAACTGCTGGACGAATCCCGGATTACTCACATCGAGGTCGACACCGATGTGCGTCATCCATCACCGACGATCGTTAGCAAGCTCGTAGAGACAACGAATCGATTCAAGATCGACTTGCTATGTCCGAACGGCTTTGACTGCACTCTTGACGCCGTCGCTGCGGGGATCTGGACGGACCGACCCCTCGTGCCTACATACGGTGGCATGTTTAACCTGCCGTACCCGCACCCTCGTCTTCCAATCGTAAACGCTTTTAGCTTTGAGCAGATGGCCGATCTCGTCGAACGCTACGGGTGGAAAAGAGAGATATTTCGGAACATGATTGCGCGTATCGACGGGAAGCGATTCTCATCCTCGGTTACCGGACAGGCACTGCGTCGTGAGTTGGGGATTCGTGAAGGCGCTCCGGTACTCGTAACGATTTGCCGCCACGATCGGCTCAAACTCAAGGGATTGATTAGTTTACTTGAAGCTGCCGAGGAGATTCATCGCTCACTACCGGACGCACGTCTAGTACTGTACGGAGACGGCAATTCTCACGAAGAAGTTCTCGAACGAATTCGGCAGGTTCATCGATCTGTGGGTGTTGAGTTCGTTTTGGCGCCAGGAAGTACTAATCGAACGGCTGAGGCGTTCGCGATGGCCGACATCGTGCTTGCGAACGGCGCACGCTCGGCACTCGAAGGGATGGCTGTTGGTCGTCCGGTCGTTTCGTTGGGGCCAAACGGGTTTTGTGGCGTGATGACGCCCGATACAATCGAAGGATTCCGCAGATTCAATTTCGACAAGGGGCGGCTGGCCGGAAACCCGATCGGAGATTACAAGAACCTGGTTGCGAGTCTGAGTAGGTTGTTGCGTGATGACAAGTTGCGAAAGAGACTTGCGGCATTCTCGCTTGACTACGCCGACAAGAACCTGATTATCCAATCCGTCGGGCACGAATACGAGACAATGTATAGAGAGGGGATCGAGATTGGATGGGGTGGTGGTCTTGGTCGCCTTCAAGTGTTTACCAATTGGCTTGGCGTTGTTGGCCACTATTACGGCTACAAGCTGTTTCGTCGCGGGCGGGCGGGACAATGCGACTCGGGTCACGGCGGGCTCGCACCTCCTCCGGTTTCTGTTGACCCTGATTGGGGAACCGGTTTACCACACGATTCCAATCGGGGACTACCGACGAGCTAGCCGAGGAGTGTGAAGTACGCCGAGCCGTTCAGTCCTGCTGATAAACTGTTTCGGCTCAGGAGCAAACGAATGTGCGGGGTTTTCGGAATTGTTTACCGTGACGTGAACAGAGTTCCAGATCGGAATGCTCTGGTTAGTACTTCGCGGTTACTTGGCCACCGTGGTCCTGACAATTCGGGAATACACAGTGGCCCTGGTATTGGGCTCGTCCACACACGATTGTCCCTCGTTGATTTGGATTCTCGCAGTGATCAACCGCTCTGGAACGAGAAGAGAACCTCAGCAATTGTCTACAATGGGGAAGTCTACAACTTTAGGGAACTCGCAAGTCGACTCACGTGCCACCTCCGGACGACGAGCGATACTGAAGTAGTCCATGAGTGGTTGAGTCGAGGTAATCGTCAAGAGGCGATTCGATCTCTCGATGGGATGTTTGCGTTCGGGATCTGGAACGACCAAGACCAAGAGCTATTCCTCGGGCGAGATCGCTTCGGTATCAAACCACTCTACTACCTGGAAGATGACACTAAGTTTATATTTGCGTCCGAGATCAAGGCGCTTAAGCCGTGGATCCAATTGGAGGCGGATCTCGTCACTGTTAGCGGTTTCTTTCTGTCTGGAGTTGAGCCGACGCGGCACCATTCATTTTTTCGCGATGTTCGGGTGCTTTCTCCGGGGACGACACTTCGCTTCGATCGTCGAGGACCCGCCAGTACGCAACCGTTCTTTCCGCTCACGGATTTTCTCGACCCGGATATCGGAAGTCGCTTCGAATCGATGAACGCGGAGCAAGTGACCGACTGGTTTGAGGAGCGGCTCTCAAATGCGGTTCAGCGTCAACTTCTGGCTGATGCCCCGGTTGGTGCCTTGTGCAGTGGAGGGGTGGATTCATCGTTAATCATGTCCCTCGCCACAAAATCGCATGATCGATTGGCAATATTCCACGCGAACGTGGTGGGTCGCCTCAGCGAGCACCCTGCGGCGGTGGCGCTGGCCAAGCACTTGGGGCTGGACTTACAAGTGGTCGACGTAACGGACGATGACTACCTGGAGCACATTCCGGATGTGGTTGAGCACTACGAGTATCCGTTTGCGTATCACGGTAATTCCCTTGCATTCATGCTCGTGACGCGACTTGTTAGGAAGAGCGGAGTGAAGGCTGTACTCACCGGAGAGGGGTCGGACGAGTGCTTTCTCGGTTACCCGAGGATGGTAGTGCGCGACCTACTGCTCGGCTACTACAAGACGATGGAACGTCTGCGCCGCGGTGTTCAGAGTATTCCGAAGCTAGGTGATATTTTATTGCCACCGTCCCGCAATCCGCCGCGCGCAGCGGTTGATCTACTCAGTCGTTGTGAGCATTCTACGGAAATGGCTCAGTTGCAGTCCGATGCCGAAACACGAATGGGGCGTGTGATCCGTGATCGTGATGCTCGTTCGATACAGCTCCTGACGTATCACTTGCGAACCCTATTGCATCGCAACGACGCACTGGGAATGGAGGCGAGCATCGAAGCGAGATTTCCATTCTTGGACCATGAGGTTGTTCGGGGGGCCGTCAATCTTCCGTACCGCTTCAAGGTGCGAAAGGGCATTCGAGGATTCGACTGGGCACACCCGCTGCTCATCGACAAATGGGTGATCCGTAGCATCGCGGACCGCCACCTCCCACCCGAGCTCAGCCGCAGGCGGAAGCTCGGATTTCCAACCGACGCGCTCAGGAGAATGCGCGTCGACGCTCTTTTCTACCGAGAATCTGCGATTGCAGAGATGTTCCAATTGAATCGGCCCGCAATGAGCCAATTGCTCGAACAGGAGAGTGGAAGTACGCGAGTTAGTCTTCTGCTGCTGGAAATCTGGGCTAGATTATTCCTGCGCGATATCTCTTGTGCGAAAGTTCGACAAGACTTGCACCGCCACGCATCATTTGTGGGCACTGCCGGGCGATGACGGCCGTAAGTTGTAACGCAGTTGTCGAAGTAATCAGGATGGGTGGAGCTGAATGAGCATACAGGCAAGCCAGCAGGGCCTCTTGCAGGACTGGCACCGGTATTCGGATGGTCGGCCAACACGAAAGGCTGTCTCCGGAGCACTCATCTTTGAGGCTGGTTTCCTGACGGTGTTTCTGTTTCGTCTTGCTCAGCGGATGACTCGTCGTGGAAATCACGTGCGTTCACGTCTCATCCATCGATTCAACATGATTGTTAGCGCATGCGAACTACATCCGGCAGCGGAAGTTGGGCCAGGCCTATTCTTGCCTCATCCGTACGGCGTGACGATCGGACGGGGATCGAGCGTTGGACGAGACGTGTCACTGTTTCAGGGTGTCGTGTTGGGCGCCCGAACCGTAGCTGACGAATCCGAGACGAAGCAAACAATGTATCCACGTATTTCAGACGGAGTGACTCTCTATCCCCATGTCCTCGCGTATGGCGATATTTCGATCGGGCGGGGGGCGGTCGTACTTGGGAACTCCGTCGTCACCCATGACGTGCCTGCCAAAAAGTTGTACGGGGGCGTGCCCGCTGTATTGATTTCAACCATTGACGATCGTATCGATTCAAGATAGCGCATGAGCTTTCAACGCGATGTCTTGACGACGTTTTGTAGTCGGGCCGCGGTCTTGATCTTCGGGGTCGTGCAGTCCGTCGTTGTCGCCCGCTACCTGCTTCCCGAAGGGCGCGGACAATTTGCGACTTTGATGCTCGTGCCCCAGCTCATGGTCGTCGTTGCACCGTTAGGAATGCAGTGGTCGCTAATCTACTATCTGCGCCAGAAGGGAGCGGATCGCCGCTCGTTACTGCAGAACGGTCTCGGTGTTGCGCTCCTTCTCGGCGTGTTGGCTCTAGGCGCGACATTATCGGTTGAGTATTTCCTCAGGGACGGATTGTTGGCCGGTCTGTCGCTGACATCGTTGCTACTTGCTGCGTTGATCGTTCCAGTCCGCGTGATGCTCGGGACGCTCGTGGGAGTATTTCGAGGAACTCAACGGATCGTGCAGGCCAACATACTGAATACGGTTTGGCCAGTTGCTCAACTCGTGGCCGTGATCGTCGCACTAGTCGTCCTGGCGCGAGGCATCGCGGGAATGGCCGGCGCAATTCTCGTGTGTGAGTTGTTGGTCGTCATGTGGGCCGGAACGATGATCTTCCGTGGTGTAGCCCCGCGCCCACGGTTGCAGGCGAAACACGTTGCTCCATTGGTCTCCTACGGGCTCCGAGTGTATCTGTTTTCGATGCTACTGTTCGTTAATTACCGACTTGACATGGCACTGTTGCGACACTTCGTCGATTACACTGAGGTCGGTTACTACGCTACAGCAGTCGGACTCGGCGAGATTCTATGGAACGTACCGACATCGCTCACGTTCGTGTTGTTTCCGTACGTCATAGGCATTGCCGACGAGGAGCGAGATCGGCGCACGATCACACTCTCACGAATGACGGTGGCCGCAATGTTCGTGATCTGTCTGGTTTTCGGAATCTTTGCTCGTCCAATTGTCACCCTCCTCTATACTGACGCGTTCTTGCCTGCCGTGTTTCCACTGGTCGTCATTCTCCCCGGAATTCTCGCAATGTCGATTCAGCAAGTTCTTGGCTCAACTCTCGCCGCTCGCGGTCGACCGGAGCGCGTGACGATCGCCGCGGCTGCCGGCATCGTAATAAACCTGTTGCTCAACCTGTGGTGGATTCCGATGTATGGCGCAGCGGGTGCAGCAGCAGCATCCACGATTTCATACTCAGTCGTGGCAGGAATCGTGATTATCGAATTCTCCAGACTATCTAGCCACGGGCTAAGTGACATCTTGTTATTGAAGGTTGAGGACATACAGCAAGTGGTGTCAAGACTTCGTGGATTTGTGCGCGAGGGCAATGGAGATGAGAGGTAACAAGAGACTGTGTAGCGCAATTGTGACGTCACGAGAGGCGACGGGCTGATGTGCGGTCTTGCAGGCGTGTTTGACTCTAAACCCGATTCATTGGTGCCGCCAGCCGAATTGGTGGCCCGGATGAGGGATACGCTGGTTCATCGCGGGCCGGATGACAGTGGGATGTATCTGGGACCCGGAATCGGGATGGGTTTCCGTCGTCTGAGCATCATCGATCTCGCCGGCGGTCATCAGCCGATCGCAAATGAAGACGAGTCGATCTGGCTCACTTTCAATGGCGAGATCTATAACTTTGAGTCGTTACGAAAGGAGTTGTCTGCAAGAGGGCACGAGTTCAAAACAAAATGCGATTCCGAAGTGATTGTCCATCTCTACGAAGAGAAGGGTGAACGCTGCGTTGACGACTTACGCGGGATGTTTGCGTTTGCGCTCTACGATCAGAGGCGACATCGTCTCTTCTTGGCTCGCGATCGACTCGGCATCAAACCTCTTTACTACGGTATGGATTCCGGTCGCCTACTGTTTGGGTCAGAGCCAAAAGCGATTCTGGCAGCTCTTCCAGGTGCTCGTAGAACGCTGAACCACGTCGCAGCTGCACTGTACTTCGAATTGCACTATGTACCCGACGGTCACTGCGCGTTCGAAGGCATGAGCCGGTTGCCGCCCGGACATCGATTGGTCGTCGAAGATGACGGATCTCGACTGGAATGTTACTGGGAGCCGAAGATGCCCAGTGGCGAGGAATTTGAGTGTGACGAAACGGCCAGGAACATCCGACACGCTCTTGAGGAGTCGGTTCGATTACGCATGGTCTCCGATGTGCCTCTGGGCGCGTTTCTAAGCGGTGGGCTCGATTCGGCTGCCGTCGTTGGCATCATGAGTCGGCTCAGTGATCGCCCCATCAAAACCTTCACGATCGGGTTCGACGAAACGTCACACGACGAGAGCACGGCTGCGAGAATTACGGCTGCATTTCATCGGACGGATCATCACGAATTAATCGTGCAGCCCGACGTCATCGAATTGTTAAGTGACCTTGTTAATGCGTATGACGAACCGTTCGCAGACAGTTCTGCAATTCCTACTTACTTGGTTAGTCGTTTTGCGCGTGAGCACGTAACCGTGTCGATGAGCGGCGACGGCGGCGATGAACTCTTCGCCGGTTACCATCGGTATCGCAAGTTACGTCAACTCGAAAGTCTCCGCGGCGTTCCGGCGACCTTGCGACGTGTCGCGGTCCGGACCCTGGACTTGGCTTCCGCGAGCAGTGGCGCGCGTAGAGTACGGCGGGCGCTCAGCCGCTCGCTATTGTCTTTTCCCGACGACTACTTTGTCGGCGAGTCGTTCCTGTCGCAAGAGATGCGCGAAATCCTTCGGCCACTCCTGGAGGAGCAGTTTGTCCGCGAACCGGGGCGAAACCTGTATCTGGAACATGCCCGAGACGGTGATCCGATCGCTGCCGCACAACTGATCGATATGGAACTCTATTTGCCGGGATGTATCTTGACAAAAGTTGATCGAGCTTCGATGGCCTGTTCTCTGGAGGCGCGAGTCCCGCTACTGGACCATCATCTTGTGGAACTCGTAAACCGGCTACCGACAGAAACGAAACTCGACGGCAACGTGGGGAAGAAGATACTTCGCAAAGCCTGTGCGGATCTTTACCCTCCGGAGATCGTCGGCCTTCGTAAGCAAGGCTTTGGCGTGCCATTGAAGCAGTGGTTCCGTGGTGCGCTCAATAGTATGTTGATGGATACTCTTCGCGGAAAGTTATGTCGCGATCGTGGTTACTACGATCCGCGCTTACTGGACAGACTGATCGACGATCATGTTTCAGGACGGCGGGATCGATCCGCGATGCTATATGGCTTATTGATGTTCGAATTGTGGGCGCAGCGAAGCGTGCACGGAGAGTCGGCATGACAATTCCGGGCCAGGGCCGATTCCATTGATGGGATGCAGCGTTGGTCTCGTGATCGGTCAGCTTCATCGCGGCGGTGCCGAGAAGCAGTTGACTGCTTTGGCGAAGGGGCTAAGACGCAATCACGGGATGCGGCCCATTGTCTATTGTCTCTCAGACGTGACCGAGCCATATGGGCCGGAGTTGCGTGACAGTGGCGTAGACGTGCGGATATTGCCAATGCGCGGCATCGCCCGTTTGACGCGACCACTTCAGTTGGCCCGACTACTCAGGAGCGACGGCATCGATGTGCTGCAGGCGTTTCTCATGGGGCCGACACTTCACTCCGCGGTGGCCAATCTAGTTTGCCGATTGCCGTTCGTTACATCTTTTCGCTGGGGACCTCACCCCCGACACCGATTACGCCGAGCAGTGGACAAGTGGGCCCATCGTCAGGCGGATGCCGTGACAGCGAATTCACGTTCCGGTCTCGAATTCGTGGCAGAGACGTTTCAAATTCAACCGTCTCGACTGACCCATGTTCCGAACGGAGTCGACTTCTCCGGAACAAGCATCTCTCGAGAACGGGCCCGCGATCAACTTGGGTTACCCCGCAACGCGCAGATCATTCTCGGGGTCGCTCGCCTCGTTTCAGACAAGAATCTACCGTTATTTGTGAAAGTCGTCGCACGCGTGTTGTCGACTCATCCCGAAGCCATCTGCATACTGGCAGGTGATGGCCCAGAATATCAGGCAGTACAGCAGCTGGTGGGGCGTACGGCATTTAAGAACAGGATCAAACTCGTCGGTCTGTCGAACGATGTCCCGCAACTTCTGGCTGCCGCGGATTGTCTGCTTTTAACGAGTCACCGCGAGGGTACGCCCAATGCTGTGCTTGAAGCGATGGTTGCTGGCTTGCCAGTCGTCGTGACTGCGGTCGGGGATCTCCCACGGGTCGTCTGCGATGGAGAAACCGGTCATGTTCTACCACCGGGAGACGAAGAGGGACTTACTGCGGCGTGTAATCGCTTGCTTGACGATGATGAAGAGGCGACGAAACTTGGTCAGGCGGGAGCCCAACGCGTTCGCAAGGGTTTTAGCACGGATACGATGGTCGCAACGTACGCAGGAATTTACGATCGTTTAACTAAAGTGAGCGGCTAGTTTGTTGGTTACCGTACACTTAAACTCACTGATCTTGCATGTTTCTTTTGCGATTGTCCTGGTCGTCCCGACTTCAGTTTCGTAGGGGGCGTCGATTAGTTCCGGATCTCAAGAACTGGTCGATGTGCAGAAGTTGAGGAAGCGCTGATGTGTGGTATTTGCGGAGTTCTGGAGCGGTCAGGGCATGTTCCCATTGACCGCAATCTCGTGGAAGCGATGACGGACCGAATGGGTCATCGTGGACCTGACGACCAAGGCCTGTACTTTTCGGATTCTATCGCACTTGGGCATAGACGCCTGTCAATCGTCGACGCATCAGGTGGCCGTCAGCCAATGTCCAGTGGCGACGGATCGATTCACATCGTCTTTAACGGCGAGATCTATAACCATCAGTCCTTACGCCGAACGCTTGAGCAAAAAGGATATCGCTTTTCGACTAGGAGCGACACGGAGAGCCTCCTACATCTCTATGAGGAGTTCGGTGACGGCATGCTCGAGCATCTCGACGGGATGTTCGCTTTCGCAATTTGGGATTCACGTCGTCGGCGATTGTTTCTCGCCCGCGATCGTCTAGGAATCAAGCCACTCTACTACTCTATGACGAATCAGACGTTTGTGTTCGCGTCGGAGATCAAGGCGCTACTCCTGCACCCGTCGGTGAGCCGGGAGATCGACCCGATCGCACTCGATGGCTACCTCGCCCTACAGTACGTCCCGACTCCGAGGACCATATTCTCAGCTGTGAAGAAGTTACCTGCGGGCCATCTCCTTGTTGTGGAACATGATCGCGTCATGTCACGCAGGTACTGGGAGTTGAATCCCGCCGCGGCCGAGATGTCGATCGAGGAGGGCCGTGAGCGGGTTCGAAGTGGACTGGAAGCATCCGTCAGGGCTCGGCTGATGAGTGACGTACCGCTAGGAGTGTTTCTTTCTGGAGGGCTCGACTCAAGTCTTATCGCGGCGTTGATGGCTCAACAGATGGACCGTCCGGTCAAGTCATACTCGATCGGATTCGAGGGAGGAGGGTGGCATTCGGAGACCGAGTATGCAGAACTGGTCGCACGTAGCCTCGGTGCGGAACACCACACGCATATCGTGAGCGCCATGGAAATTGGGCAACTCCTTGGTTCCGTACTTGAACAACTGGACGAACCGCTTGCGGATCCCGCCGCGATTCCGACGTATCTGCTCTCCAAGTTTGCGCGCGAGCAGGTCACGGTCTGCTTGACGGGGGAAGGCGCCGACGAACTCTTCGCAGGCTATCGCCGTTACGCGCTTGAAAAGTCGATGCTGACAGTCGAGGGCATCCCCCGAGGAATTAGGAAGGTGTTTGGGACGGCGGCGGCTCGTCTGATTACTGGGCGACTTCGAAAACCACTACTTAGTATCGGACTCGATCAACCAGAGCGTTTCGTGTTTCTTCGTTCTGTCATTCCTGCGAGCGCGCGGAACGAGTTGTTGCGGTCCGAGGTGGGATCTCAGGTCGATAGCGATCACCTAGAGCGCCGAATGGAAAGACACTTCGTCGCGGGGCGCGGCTTGAACGAGATCTTACGAGCGGACACTCAGGAGTGGCTCGCGGACGACTTACTAATGAAGGTCGACAAGATGAGCATGATGGCGTCGCTCGAGGCGCGCGTGCCGTTTCTGGATCACAAGCTGGTCGAGTTAGTGGCGGGGTTCCCAGCGAGCTGGAAGTACCGGCGAGGAACTAGCAAGTGGTTACTCAAGGACGTCGCCCGTAGTGTGTTGCCGAAGCAGGTGATTGAGCGGCCGAAACACGGATTCATGCCGCCCATCACGACATGGCTGCGCGGAGACTTGGCGGGAACTCTCGACGAGTGCCTGCTCGACCCACAAGCATTATCGTATTCCTACCTGCGGGCAGAAACGGTCCGAAGCTGGATCAGCAGATTCAAACGCGGGGACGCGAGAATGGATTTAAGAATATGGATCATACTTTGTCTTGAGATCTGGATGCGCCGAATCGCGGATCGACCGGTGCCGGGAACGAAGTGATTCATGAGGACTCTGGATGAACTCCTGGGACGGATTATTGACTTTGGTCTGATCGGCCTCGTGGTCTTCACGCCTCTGGCGTTCGGAACTGTCGAGGAGTGGTCGATCGCGGTGGCCCAGATCGTGACAATCGTCATAACTGCCGTCTGGGTTCTTCGAAGAGTGTGGTTCACAAACTCCAGAGAACACGACTCGATCCGAAGCGGCATGATGATTCCCGCAACGTTGCTCGTCATGATCGTTGTTCTCCAGTTGGTTCCTCTGCCGGCATCCTGGATCCGTGTACTCAGTCCCAACACGGCTACAATCTTCGAGCAGTCGTTACCAGGGTACCCGGCCGACGGAGAGGGCTCGTTTGGTGACCTGCCAACGTGGCTACGGGATAACAACTCACCCGAAGCTGGAGAGGTGTCGATGCTCTCTCCGGCCGGGGACGAGATTCGAAACGCTTTGCCAACAAACGCGTTCGATGTGCAATACGCCAGTAGACGCTCGCTGTCGCTGACACCTGCGTATACATTTCGTGCTTTGCAGGTTCTTCTGGCGCACCTGGCGATGTTCTTCGTGGCAGTAGATCGCTTTCGTAATGGCCGCCTTGGTTCGAAAATGCTTTATTCCATCGCCGGTCTTGTAGGACTTCTAGCGATCGTCGGGATACTCCAGCAGCTAACAGCAGAAGGGAACCTGTACTGGTTCCGCTCGGCCGGCGGTTCGGGTTCCTTCGGCCCATTTGTCAGTCACAACAACTTCGCGGGTTGGATGGAGATGGCCCTGCCGATCACAATTGGCCTAGCGGCGTGGACCTGGCATCGTCGTGTTACTGCGGGAACGATATTGCTCATTTTCGTTTCAATCGTTGGGTGTACATCACTGATCTTCTCCCAGTCCCGCGGTGCGGTCGTCGCTCTTGGAACGGCGCTGCTCGTCGTGGGGATCGCTGTCATGTATTTTGAGCGACTCTCGATGCGCGTTGCGATCTTGCCGATTGCAATTGTCGGAGTTGCGATTCCAATAGCCCTGTGGGTAGGTGGTAGTGACATCCAGAAACGCTACGCGACTTTCGCCGATCTTGGTGGCCAGACCTCTCTCGCGTTTCGTTGGCACACGAGCCTCAGAACCATGGAAATGGCGCGAGACTTTCCGATTCTTGGAACCGGTCTCGGTACGTTCGAGGAGGCCTACGCACTCCGCGCCGCCGGTTCTTCACCCCGACGTCTGATCCGCGCCCACAACGACTACGCTCAGTTGCTTGCCGAGGGAGGAATCGGAGCGGGCATCGCCATGGGGTGGGCTCTGGTGATCTTGTTCAGGAAGGCGATCTGGCCAGCTATTAGGGGTGTTCGGCGGTTTGGTCGATGGCCTCAACGCGGCGCGTGTGTGGGGGTCATTGCGCTGCTTCTCCACTCGTTCATTGACTTCAATCTCCAGATCTACAGCAACGCGGCGTTGTTCTGCGTCCTTTGTGCTTATCTGATGGCCGGTGAAGTTGCAACGACTGCGAGCAAGTCGTATAAGACTCGCGGGTGTTGACTACGTAATTGAGAGCGAAGACACGAATGAAGCGTTGGGCGACGACGACGGTTCTTGCCACCATCGCCTTGGCGGGGTTGTGGAATGAGTCGAATCGAATTCGAGCGTGGTCTCATCGCGCTGCGGCAGAGCGTGCGTTTTACGACGGTAACATCGAAGCCACAATGGAAAGTTACCGGCGAGTTCGTGAGATTCTCCCCAGAGAACCGTACTCCTACATCGACGAAGCGGACTCGATAGCGATTTCATTGGATACCGGACTCGTCAACGACATGACTCACGAAGAGGTCACACATCTCGTTGCGCGAGGTGTGACGTTATACTTGGAGGCCATACGCCTTTCGCCCCCGGGCGCATGGTCCTACGAAGGTGTTGGGCGACTGCTAGAGAGTCTGGCGAGGTCATCACGACTCGAAGCCTCGATAGACTTGACTGGGTTTTCGGAAAGTCCGATCGAATCTCTTCTTCCGGAAGAACGGATTCAGGAATTGGCGCTGGCACACGCCGTCCGAATCGAACCGATGAATTTTTATCATCGAGACCATCTTGGTGATTTCTACCTGCGGCATGGATTCGAGGAACGCGCTGCACTTCATTTCCGTGCAGCTGCGAGAATTCACCCAATTTTAGACGATCACTTTTACGTCTCGGACTACATCGAGAGGATTCCTTTGGTTCGAGACGCGATCGCCCTCGGTATCGAGGATGTTCTTCGGGAGGGATCGATTCCGGGCCTCGATGAGCGAGTCTATCGCGCGTTATCCCGCGTTTATCTGCTTCAGGGTCGATTCGCTGACGCCCGGAACAGCTATCGTGAGGCCGTCAAGTTGAGCAGTCTTCCCCACCTTCTCGAAATCGAGATAGGTCAAACCCTATTGGCTGAAAACGATATGGATGGTGCCCTTGCGGCTTTCCAGCGTTCGGCCGCCCTGGAACCCAGCTATTACCGCTCTTGGCTGCAGGTCGGCCGTACACTCGATCGACTCGGCCGGACTGAAGCGGCGGTGGAGGCGTTGGGGAGGGCACGTGGTCTTCAGCCAGCTCGGTTCGAGCCCGCATTCCAACTTGCACGAACGCTCGACAACGGGGGGCGCGACGAGGAGGCCGCACAGCTTCTCGAGAGTCTGATCCTCAATCACTCACACAGGCACGCGTCTTATCAATTACTAGTCGATATCTATCAGGAACAGCAAGCATGGGGCAACGCGACCCGTGTGGCGCGCATGCTCAGCGACAGGTTTCCGCAGGAAGCAATTTTCAAACAGCAAGTCGAAAGACTGGAAGCAATTCGCGAGGGAAAGAGATAATGTACGTTCTTGGAATCTGCGGAGGGATTCGGGCTGGTCACCACGACGGTGCCGCAGCATTGTTTCGCGACGGCCAGCTCGTGGCAGCGGCCGAGGAGGAGCGATTTCTACGGGTCAAGCATGCGACCGCCCGACTCCCCGAGAACGCCGTGCGGTTCTGCTTGAAAGAGGCCGGCATCGAAATCTCGGACATAGATGTGGTCGCCTACAACTACGCGACGATCACCAATATGCGGGAACGCTTGGCGGACTTCTTCCTCCGCCGTTTCGGTCACGCGCCGGAGATCCGTCTGGTCTCGCATTACCTGGCCCATGCTGCCAGCGCGTATCGCTTGTCGGAATTTGACCAAGCGTTGATCATCTCGGCCGATGTTTCAGGTGACTCCGTATCTACGTTCGTCTCATTCGGCAGGGGGGGAGTGATTGAGCCGCTAAAGTCGATCGAGCGTCCAAACAGTCTGGGCCTCTTCTACTCGATGATCACTCAGCACCTCGGTTTCGCTCGCGACAACGACGAATACAAGGTGATGGGCCTCGCTTCCTACGGCCGGGAAGAGATCGACCTATCGTTCCTGCTGTCATGGGAGGGCGGTGATCATCGCTTTAACTACCTACAGTACATGAAATCAGTCGGGCCCCAGTCGCCGTTTCCTGGCAAGCAGGAGGCGCTGTTTCATGAGGCACTCATCGAGCGACTTGGACCCTCACGGCTGCCCGACGAACCTCTCACTCAGCGCCACAAGGACCTTGCATTCAGTGTGCAGAAAACGCTCGAGCGATGCATGCTCGATCTCCTTGATCACTACCACCGAATTACCGGAGCCAAGAACGTCTGCGTTGCCGGTGGGGTTGGACTTAACTGCGTCATGAATCAGCGAATTGCCGCACTGCCGTGGGTTGAGAACATCTTTGTTCAGCCCGCTGCCTCCGACGCCGGCGGTTGTATCGGCGCGGGTTGTGAAGTTCTGGCACAGAAGGGGATCAGTCCCGAACCGCTGGAACACGTCTATCTTGGGCCGTCATTTACCGACGATGAGATCGACGGTTTCACTCGCTCTTACGGCCTCCAGGCACGCAAGGTCGACGACCCCGCCGCATACGCCGCACAAAGTCTGTCGGAGGGCAAGATTCTCGCCTGGTTCCAGGGGCGCATGGAGTTTGGCCCGAGGGCGCTGGGAAACCGCTCGATCCTGGCCAACCCTCAGGACCCCGACATGAAGGAAAAGATTAACGCGACGATTAAATTTCGCGAGGACTTTCGACCGTTCGCGCCTGCCGTACTGGAGGAGCGCGTGCAGGATTGCTTCGTGGACAGTTTTCCGTCTCCGTTCATGACGATGACTTTCGACGTTCATGAAGCGTGGAAGCAGCGGCTGGCCAGTATCACCCACATTGACGGAACTGCACGAATCCAAACGGTCGGACGGAAAACGAATCCTCTCTTTCACAATCTGATCTCGAAATTTGACGAGCTCACGGGTATCCCGGTCGTCATTAACACCTCGTTCAATATCAAGGGGCAGCCGATCTGTCTCTCGCCTCGCGATGCGATTACCACTTTCTATGGCACCGGTATGGACGCCTTGGTTGTGGGGAACTGGGTATTCGAAAAATAGTTCAGCGCGCGCTACGTTTTGAGTCCATCGTCAACTAGTCGCCCACGAGGAGCTCTACGGTTCACTGCAATGATGAACGCGCTCACCATCGATTCGGGGGACTGTTACCAGGGCATCGGAAACACTTCCGAGGAAAATGATGGGGCGGTTCGAAAGCACCCAAAAGTGGACGGCAAATACACGCTGGAGGGGTTGGATGGAGAGTGGTTTGTCAGGGTCAACTTGACGTAGTTATGCGGATCGCCTGCATCTTGACGGTGTTTCCCAGCGTCACCGAGACATTTATTTTCGGTGACCTGCGAGCATTGAAAGACTCCGGCCATGACGTGGGCCTGATGCACTTCCTGGACGGCTCCTGCGACATCTGGCAGAAAGACGCGCGGGTCTTGCGAGAGAACGTTCTTATCGGGGGGCCGCTGGTCTCCCCGGGCGTTTTCGCCGCGTTCGTGGGTTACCTGGTTCGACGGCCAATTCGCCTGATCCGAACGCTGTTGTGGATCGTACTTCATCGCGGATCATCGATCAGGGGTCGGCTCAAGACGCTGCTGATCCTGCCGAAATGCGTACAGTTCGCGAGCGAGTGCAAGCGCTGGCGAGCCGATCGAGTCCACGCAGCTTGGTCCAACCATGCCGCGATCGCCGCGCTCGTCATTCAGCGTCTCAACGGGACACCGTTCAGCATGGCGTCACACGCCGGACAGGACGTCTTTCGAGATCCCGTAATGCTGCGCGAAAAAGTGGCGGGCGCGTCGTTTGTGGCGGTCTGCAATCGGGCGACGTTTGGACGGCTCTTAGAGATCGCCGACCCGGAGGACCATCGCAAATTGGTCCTTCTCTCTCACGGCGTCGATCTCGAAACGTTCGACGTCGAACGAAGCGCACCGCAGGGCTCCTCTCCACGGCGGATCGTTTTCGTCGGTCGGCTGGCGTACGGGAAAGGCATCGCTTACCTGATCGAAGCGGCCCGACTTCTTCACGAAGGTGGAGTCGAGTTTCGGTTGGACCTCTTCGGGGACGGCCCCGAACGGGCTGCGACGCGAGAGTCGATCGAGCAACTGGGCATCGCAGATCAGGTGCAGATGTATGGTGAAGTGAGCCAGGAGGACGTTGCCGGGGCCCTTGTCCAAGCCGACCTGCTGGTGCTTCCCAGCGAACTGAGACACGACGGTGGGAGGGAAGGCCTGCCAAACGTCTTGCTGGAGGCAATGGCCGCAGGAGTTCCTGTAGTCGCGAGCCGAATCGCCTCGGTCGAACAGGCCGTCCAGGACGGGGTGACCGGATTGCTGGTGCCGCAGCGGGATCCCGAGAGTCTGGCGACGGCGATGCGACGCGTGTTCGACGAGCCGGAGCTTACTCATCGCCGGGTGGTGGCCGCGCGAGAGATGGTCCGCGAGTCCTTCGATCGCAAGGTCTGTGGTCGCCGATTCGTCTCGCTGTTCGAGGAGACGCGCTGATGGAATGGGTCTTCTGGATCCTGGCAGCCCTACTGGTCTATCTGCACGGCGGCTACGCATTGATCCTCGTCGGACTGGTCCGACTTCGTGGGAGCGCCACAAAACGGCCTTCTGCGGATCCAGACAACCGGGTTGAGGATTGGCCCGCGGTGACCATACTTATCGGTGCCTACAACGAGGAGGCCGTTCTGGCAGCGAAACTCGATAGTCTGCTGGCACAGGACTATCGCGGCACGATGCGGCTCCTCGTGGTATCCGATCGTTCGAGTGACGGGACCGACGATCTGGCGCGCCGGTACGCGGATCGAGGCGTCGAGCTCTACGTAGCACCACGCCGCCTGGGAAAAGCGGCGAACTTCAGCGCCATCGTCGGCGATCTGACGAGTGAGGTTGTGGTCTGTACCGACGCGGCGGGAAGCTTCGCAAGCGACGTGGTTCGGCTCCTTGTACGGCGACTCGATGATCCGCGTGCCGGCATGGTTGGCGGAAGGATCTTCTACAGCAACGTCGATGCGACCGGCGTGAGCCGTGGCGAGGGGCTCTACTGGCGATTCGAGGTGCTCCTGCGGACGCTCGAGAGTCGTCTGGGTGGCACCGTGATCGTAAGTGGTGCCTGCTACGCGATCCGCCGAACGTTGTTCCGTCCGGTCGTCTCCGCGTTCCCCGATGACTTCATGAGCCCGTTGAACGTGATCGATCAGGGGTTCAGGGTTCTCTACGAGCCTCGCGCACGCATCGAAGAGTCCGTCGCGACGACGGTATCCGGGGAGTTTCGGACGAAGACCCGGATCATTTCGAGAAACGCCGCGGCGTTGTGGTCGATGCGTCGCCTACTAAACCCGTTCCGGGGGCCGGGGGCGGTGGTCAAACTGCTTTCTCACCGCCTCTTGCGATGGCTTGTGGCCCCGATGCTGTTGGCGGCGCTGACCCTCAACATCCTGCTGGCGGGGCAACCGTTCTACGGCGTATTTCTCATTGGGCAGGTGCTGTTCTACGCGTTGGCTCTCCTGGGCCTGGTCCCTGCATTTCGTCGACGGCGACTGATCTTCATCCCGTTCTACTTCTGCCTGGTCAATCTTGCCGCGTCTTTCGGCCTTTTCCGGGCTTTACGCGGACGCATTTCGGGAGTTTGGGAGCCCGTTGAGCGTGAAGACGGACCCTAACGGCATGGCAGAAATCAGGGCATCGTCGTACCTTTCCGGGCACGAAAGACTCACTGGCACGGTTGAGTCGCTCGCGGAGGGGACCCTTGCACGTACTGATCACCGGCGGCGCCGGTTTCATCGGGTCGCATCTTGCCGATGCGCTACTGGAACGTGGCGACAGCGTCAGCATCATCGATGACCTGTCGACGGGGTCGATCCGCAACGTCGCCCATCTCCGCGAGCATCCGAAATTCGATTACATCATTGACACGATGATGAACAAGCCGCTGTTGGCCGAACTCGTCGATCGGGCGGATCTGATCTATCACCTGGCGGCCGCCGTCGGCGTCAAGTTGATCGTCAAGAGTCCCGTGCGAACCATCGAGACCAACGTTCGCGGAACCGAGATCATCCTCGAGTTGGCCGAAAAGAAGCACAAGCGCGTCGTCATCGCGTCGACCTCGGAGGTCTACGGCAAGTCCGCCAAGATCCCGTTCTCGGAGGACGACGATCTGGTGATGGGGCCCACGTCCAAGGGACGCTGGGCTTACGCCTGCTCGAAGGCCATCGACGAGTTTCTTGCGCTGGCCTACTACAACGAGCGCGAGCTTCCGGTCGTGGTAGTCCGGTTGTTCAATACCGTGGGTCCACGGCAGACCGGCCGGTACGGGATGGTGATCCCGACCTTCGTTCGCCAGGCATTGACGGGACAGCCCATCACGGTCTTCGGAGATGGGACCCAGCGACGCTGCTTTACCTATGTCTCCGATGTGGTTGGTGCGTTGGTCAAGCTCGGAGTCGAGCCGCGTGCCACCGGTCGCGTGTTCAACATTGGAAGCAACCAGGAAATCTCGATCGCGGACCTGGCGAACATGGTCAAGGCGATGGCCGACTCGAAGTCTGACGTTGTTCTGGTTCCCTATGACCAGGCGTACGCCGAGGGCTTCGAGGATATGGCTCGCCGTATCCCCGACCTCTCGCGGGTCGGCGATCTGATTGGTTTCAAACCGACGCTGGCGATCCACGAGATTCTCGAGCGGGTCATCGCAGAACAACGATCCATCATCGGCACAACTTCGGTCGAGTCGACCCCGGCTCGCCCGCAGTCGAGCGACCCGCCCAAACGGGCGCCGAGTCCTACGCCTAACGCGTAGAGTGCCGAGTTGAAGCCGGTATTCAGTTTCATTGCCGCGCTGATCGCCTCAGCAGCACTGACTCCGCTGGTGATGTGGGTCGCTCGTCGCACCGGAATGGTCGCCAAGCCGAAGAGCGATCGATGGCACACCAGAACGACGGCGCTCCTCGGCGGAGTCGCGGTCTTCGCTGCGTTCATGATCGGTGTGGTGCCGTTTCTTGAGTTCCCCAACGATTCGACACGCACACGTATTCTCGGCGTGCTGATTGGCGCCGGGCTGGTGTTCGGGCTGGGCTTACTGGATGACCTCGTTCAGATCCGCCCCGGCAGCAAACTTATCGGTCAGATCGTCGCTGCTTGCGTGCTCGTCTACACCGGTGTGTACTTCGACATCCTGGGCATGCCGCTGGTCACGATTCCGCTGACGATCTTCTTTGTCGTCGGTATCACCAACGCCTTCAATCTGCTGGACAATATGGACGGCCTGAGTTCGGGGGTGGCCGCGATCTGCCTTCTGACGCTGTTCCTGTTCAACGTGTTATTGGGGAATCCGGAGGCGTTCGGTGTCGTCATTCTGGCGTTGGCCGGGGCGTTGATCGGATTCCTGATATTCAATTTCAATCCGGCCAAGATCTTCCTGGGCGATTCCGGATCGCTGTTCATCGGCTTCACGGTGGCGGCGATCTCGATTCTGGGCACCTGGGAGCAGGCGTCCAATACGTTCCTGATCCTGGCGGTCCCGGTTGTGGTGCTTGGAGTGCCGATCTTCGATACGACGTTCGTCACGGTAACGCGTACGCTCGCCGGAACCCCAGTGTCGCAGGGGGGGCGCGATCACACCTCGCATCGCCTCGTTCGTCTAGGAATGAGTGAGCGCGCCGCCGTCCTCGTGATCTATGCCATCTGTATCGTGTTCTCGGCGATCGCGGTGCTCAGCCTTCAGGTCGGATCCTTCGGACTGGGAGTCTTCGCCATCCTGGCCGTGATCGCGATCTTCTGGTTTGGTGTGTTCCTGGCCCATGACAAGTTGTACAAGCCGGTCGAAGGGGAGACCTCAGCCGACGGCACGCTCATTCGTACGCTGGTAATGCAGAAGATGCGAATGGCCGAGGTCTTGATCGATCTCACGCTGTTTGGTGCCGCCTATATCGCCGCGTACATGATTCGCTTTGAGGGTGACCTCGTCGGCCTACCGCAGGACAAGCTGATAGAGTCTCTCCCGGTGGTGCTGGCCGTCAAGTTCGTGGTCTTCTTCTCGTTCGGTCTCTACCGTCGCATTTGGGCGTTTACCGGGATCCACGATCTGACGGTCATTGGCCGCAGCATCCTGACATCGACATTGGTCTCGGTCGTTCTGCTCTGGGGTATCAATCGCCTCGACGGCTACTCGCGGACGGTCTTCGTGATCGACGCGGTCTTGCTGCTGGTGTTCACGGCGGGCAGCCGAGTGATGTTCAGGGTGCTACGGGAATGGGCCAACAACCAGACGGCCGCCGGGCGTCGGTTGCTGATCTTCGGCGCTGGCGTGGCGGGCGAACTGCTGCTTCGTGAGGTTCGTAGCGACTCCAGCCTGGGGTTCCAACCGGTCGGCTTTATCGACGATGACGTAAGGAAGCGGGGTCGCCGCATCCACGGACTGAAGATCTACGGCGGTCGTGGCGATCTGGGGCGGATCGTGGAGCGAGAGACGGTCGATGAGATCATCATCGCGATCCCATCTCTGGACGACGACGCGCAGGCTCTGATCCAGGACGCCTGCCGAAAAACCGGCATTCCCTGCCGCAACATGAAACGAGTCAGCTCGACGTTCTTGAACTGAAATGCCAATAGAATCGCCATCTTTGGTCTTTCCGACGGCCCGACTGGCCGGTTCGCGAGTCTGTTCGTATAGTAAGGACGGACTTCGTCCGGCACGGCGGGAGAAAAGACGTGGGTAACGTGGGCAACACCCAGGAGGTCGGCGAGCGCGGGCAGCACCTTCGTGACTACTGGCAGGTCGTCTTGCACGGTAAGTGGATGGTGTTGACCATCGCATTTGTCGTCTTGAGCCTGGTGGCCGTTACGACCTTCATGCAGGTGCCGATTTACCGAGCGACGGCCACGGTCGAGATCCAGCCGCGACCCAAGAGCCTTACTCCCAACGCGGATTTCTCTCAGCTCGGGGCCTCCGGCTGGGGCTACATGGCCGACGATCGTTACATCAACACTCAAAAGCAGATCGTCAAGAGTCGGGACACCGCACGCAAGGTCATTGAGGATCTCGGACTAGGAAATGTGTTGCCCTATTCCGATCTGCAGGACCCGGCAGGTTGGCTTGCATCGCGGGTGAAACTGGACATGACGATTGACACTTACTTGGTCGAGGTAAGTATCGAGGACGCCGACCCTGCGACGGCTCAACTGTTGGTCAACACAGTCGCTCGTGTCTACATCGATTCCAACATTGACTCGGCGATCGGGAATGCCCGTCGAATCATGGACGAACTGTATTCCCAGCTCGATCCAATTCGAAAATCGATTGCCGAAAAAGAGGACCGTCGATATCAGCTAGCCCGTGAGACAGAACTCTACGTTCCGGACCCGTCCGACGACGCAACCCGGCTACGCATCAATCAACTCCAGGAAGAGTTGACCGAAATTGGTATCTCCCGGGCTTCCCTCGAGGCCACTTTCAATGCAATCGAGAAACTCGAACAACGAGGCGGCAGTTTTCTCGGTCTTGACGCCGTGGCTAACGATCCGTTGATCATCGAATTGAGCACGCAGGCGTACGCACTGGAGAAGGAACTCGAGAAGCAATCGCTGTCGTTTCGTGATGAACATCCGCGAACCAAGACCACGCGGGCCGGGTTGGATGACATCCATCGTCAGCTTGACCTGGAAACCAACAAGATAATCGTAAAGGTCAAGACCCAGTACTCGATCGACCGCAGTCGCGAGACTGACCTGAAGCGGCAGCTACGAGGGGTTCGCGAAGAGGGCATGGATCGCTCTCGCACTTCGACTGAAGTCGTGATGATCGACGCCGAATTGAAAGAGGATCGACGGATCTACGACCTGATCATGGCCCGTGTAGGTGAGATCGATCTCAACCGTGAGACTTTGACCAACAACATCCGCCTTATGGACGAGGCGGTCCTTCCCGCATTTCCGGTGCGTCCTCGGAAGGCGCTGAATCTGGCCGCTGGATTGGCATTGGGATTGTTCCTGGGTATCGGCGCAGTGTTCTTCACCGATTATCTGGACAACACGATCAAGACTCCCGAAGACATCGAGCAGTACCTCGGACTGCCGCTGCTCTCGGTCGTACCCCGTGTCCGTAAGGAAACCTCGGCAGCGATCGTCGAGGCGTACCAGACGCTTCGTACGAGCGTTTTGTTCGCCAGCAAGAGTCGGACATTGAAGACCGTGCTGGTTACCAGTTCGGGTGCAGGAGAGGGCAAGTCAACGACCATCGTCAACCTTGCCAAGGCGCTGACGTCCGCCGGTGACCGGGTGATCCTGGTGGACGGCGATCTTCGACGCCCGACGATCCACGATCATCTTGGCCTGCGTCGCGAAGGCGGGCTGACGGATCACCTACTCGGCAGCCGCAAGGGCGAGGGGGGCGAAGGCTACGAGGAATACCTCAAGCAACTACCCAACTCTCCGAATCTCGACATCCTGACCTGTGGACCGATCCCACCCAATCCTACCGAGTTGTTTGGTGCTGCCGGATTCAAGGAATTGCTCGCGGGACTCCAGCAGTCTTACGACTGGGTGTTGCTCGACTCCCCACCGGTGGCCGCGCTCTCGGACTCGTTGATTCTCGGTTCGATGGTCGACATGGTGGTCCTCGTGATCCGACACAGCAACAACGATCGTGAGACGATCCGCCGCTCGGCCAAGAAGCTCCGCGAGGTGAACGCCAATCTCATTGGCGCCGTCCTGAACGACGTCGACAGTACCCATGCGACGTACAAGGATCACTACTACGGCAACTATGACTACACATCTCCCGTCAAGAAACAGACGCGGAAGAAGAAGCAACAAAATCTGGGTGCCTAGACGATGACGACGATCTCGTGGGCGGAGACACTCACCGACGCTCGTCAGCGCGCCGCCGACGAAGCCAAGCTCCTCCTGACCTACATCTATTCCCCCGGCTGACTGGGTTGTCGCCGCATGGATGCCGTGACGTATCCACACCCAGACACCCAGTCCGCCATCGCCGCAGACTTCGTTCCGTACAAGATCAACATGCTCGAGCGTCATCCGGACTTTCGCGACGCCTCGGCCGGCGCCCGGGTCTCATGGGGTCCCACACTCATCGTCGCCGACGGGCGAGGGCTTCTGATCCGACGCTGGGTGGGTTGGCTGCCACCGGACGGGTTTGTCGCCGAGCTTGCGTTCTGCCGTGCCGCCGCGGACTACAGCCACGGCAAGTTTGAGGAGGCGCGATCGGGGTTCGCGACGCTTGCGGAAGGCAGCGGCGATCATCCGATCCAGGCCGAGGCTCTCTACTGGCAGGGTATCGCCGGGTTCATGGCAGGCAAACAGGATTGGGCGGCCCTGCGGGAGTCCTGGGGGCGTCTGGCTCGCGAGCAGCCCGGCACCCGATTTGGCACCTACGCATCGGTAATCCACGATGCGCCGGAAGATAGCTGATGTGGTAGCGTCGGTTCAGGAGGCATCATGCGAATGTTCCCGTCTACGCCGTCAATCCTTGTTGTTCTTGTCTGTCTGCTGCCGCTCGTCGGGTGTGAGCAGGTCCCCGAGGAAGGGGCCAAGCTCTCCATCGACGATGGTTGGGCGGCCGTCCAGCAGGCCCATGCCGACCTGGACGCGAAGCGGGCACAGTTGGCAGCCCTGCCGGAGGATGGCGAGGGCGAGGGCGAGGGCGAGCCTACGCCGCGTCAGACCCTAGAGGCGGAACTCGACGTGCAGTCCAGGGCGTTCTCTGATCAACTGGTCGACTTCATCAACGGGTCCGGGATGGTCGAGGGTGAGCCTCTCAACGAGATCCAGCAGGCGGCCATCCGTCTCAAGAGCTCGGAGGACATCCTCGTCGCGGAGCAGTACATCACGTCGCGGGCCAACTACAATCGGGCGATCGAGATCTACAACGGTGCCCTGATGCTCGATCCCGACAATGAGGCGCTGACCACCGCCCTCGCTCACGCCGAGTCCATGCGTTACATGACCAAGGAGCGATTCGCCGCCGCCACGGAGGGGATGAGCGAAGCGCAGGTCACGGCGGCCATCGGCGTCGTCAAACCGGGCAACGTGAACGATTACCGGCCCGAGGGCAAGGGTGTCGTAGCCTGGTTCTACCCGAAGGAAGACGGCGGTGTCGCCGGGGTCTGGTTCAAGGAGTCCGGGGGAGTTCTGCGAGTCTTTCAACTGTTGTGGGACCAACCCTCCAAGAGCAAGAGCTAGGGAACCTTCGCCTCGTAGGCGGTTCCGTATCGCAGCAGCATCGTCTCTGCGACTCCATCGGAGTCGATCGTCACGATGTAGAGCCGATCGTACTCGCCGGGCTCGTCGATGGGGGAGCCCGGTTCACCCCCCAGTAGCTTGACCATTCCCGGGGTTGTGTTGCTGTGCCCCACCACAAGATGACGCCCGGGAGTTTCGCGAAGACGCGTCGCGAATGCCTCTAATTTCCTCGGGTCATACAGCGACACGTCGATTCCCAGCCGCGACGCCAGCGGAGCGGCGGTCGTCTTCGTGCGAACGTAGTCGGTGCTGTGGATATGGGTCACGTGGGCGTCTGCCAGCAGGACGGCCAATCGATCCGAGCGGTCGATACCGGGAGGGGAGAGTGCCGGGTCGTCTCCGGTCTTGACCTTCTCTGCGTGACGGACCAGGAACACGACCGTGTCCGCCGCCGGCGTTGCCGACGAGCATCCGCAAAGAACCGCCAGCAGCAGAAGAGACAGACCGATTCGACGGATCATGGACTTCCTCCCGCGTCACCGTGAGAGAGACTTCGGCCACGCCCACGGATTCGCAGGTTGAGCATCTCGACGAAGACCGAGAATCCCATGGCGAAGTAGATATACCCCTTCGGGATATGGTGGTCGAGGCCCTCCGCGACCAGGTTGATGCCGATCAGCAGGAGAAAGCTGAGAGCCAGCATCTTCACCGTCGGATGATGCTCGACAAAACTCGAAATCGAGTTGGCGGACAACATCATGACGCCGACGGCAATGATGACGGCCGCCACCATCACTCCCAACCGATCGGCCATGCCGACCGCGGTGATCACCGAGTCGAGAGAGAAGACCAGGTCCAGGAGAAGAATCTGCACGATGATCGCGAAGAACGAGTGGACGCGCGCGTTGTTCTTGCGCGATCCATGCTCGCCCTCAATCTTCTCGTGGATCTCGAGGGTGCTCTTGCCGATCAAGAACAGGCCCCCTCCCAGCAGGATCATGTCCCGCCCCGAGATCTCGTTGCCCAGAAGGGTGACCAGCGGCGAGGTGAGCCTCATGATCCAGGTGATCGAGAAAAGTAGGCCGACGCGCATGAACATCGCCAGGGCCAGGCCGAGCCGCCGGGCCGACGCCTGCTGCTCCTGAGGCAGCTTCGTCGAGAGGATCGAAATGAAAACGATGTTGTCGATTCCGAGGACGATCTCGAGGGCGGTCAGGGTGACCAGCGCTGTCCATATCTGGGGATCGCTCAGCCACTCCATGACGTCGTTTCCGGACCTCTTTGCGGTGTCTCGCCCGAAAAACGGCGAACCTCCCACATATCCTGCCACACGGGGTCGATCCGGACGACGAAAGTTCAGAAAATACCCGCTCCTAACCGGCTTCTCAGCGTTTATCCTTGCCTACCCTGACGAGCGGAGTGACGGCATGGAACAAAAACGCGGCCACTGGACATCCAGTGCGGGCTTCATCCTCGCGGCGACCGGCAGCGCCATCGGGTTGGGAAACCTGTGGAAGTTCCCCTTCATTACGTGGAACAACCAGGGTGGCGCGTTTGTCCTGACCTACCTGATCTGCATTCTGGCGGTCGGCCTCCCCATCATGATGGCCGAACTGCTGATCGGAAGGACCAGTCAGAAGAGTGTCGTGGGCGCCCTCAAGCACGCCGTGGGTCCCGCCTGGGGCATCGTCGGCCTCTGGGGTGTCTTCTGCGGTTTCATCCTCCTCAGTTATTACACGGTGATCGCCGGCTGGTCCCTGTTCTATTTCTGGAAGTCGCTGGGATGGAGCCTCAACGGATTTCCGGCGGATCTTGCCACCGGAGATCTGTTCGGCAGTCAGGCCGGCAACGGGGGGCTCCAGCTGGGGCTCTCCATGGTCTTCTCGATGGCGACCGTCTCCGTCGTCTACTTCGGCGTCCAGAAAGGGATCGAGCGGATCACGCGGACTGCGCTGCCGGTGCTGTTCGGCATCCTGATCATGCTGTTTATCGCCGCTATCGGTATGGAGGGTTCCGGCAAAGCGTTGTCTTTCATCTTCCGACCCAATTTCTCGGAGCTGGAACCATCGGGGATTCTGGAGGCGCTGGGTCACTCGTTCTTCACGCTGTCGCTCGGCATGGGCGCCATGGTGACCTACGGGTCGTACCTCGATCGTAAGCAGTCGCTGGTCAAGGCGTCCGCGGTCATCGTCCTTCTCGATACGCTCATCGCATTGGTGGCGACGGTGATCATGTTCTCGGTGATCTTCTCCGTCCCCGGCATGGACGGACAGGTCGGAAAATCCACCGTCGGCATGCTGTTCATTTCGCTCCCGCAGCTGTTCTACTCGGAGGTCCCGTTCGGAACGATTCTGGCGCCGATGTTCTACGTTCTCGTCGCCGTGGCGGCGCTCACGTCTACCATCTCGCTCCTGGAGGTGGTTGCCAGCTACGTCATCGACGAGCACAAGGTCGCCCGCGCCAAGGCCACGCTCCTGTGTGGCGGCACGATCTTCGTCTTCACGATCCTGGCGGCGATGTCGTTCGGTGCGGTTCCCGCGATCTCAACCTTCGAGATCTTCGCCGGCAAACCCGGCTGGTTCGCCACCGCCGATCATTTCGTGTCCAACTGGATGCTTCCGACCGGTGGGTTCGCCGTGACCCTCGCCGCCGGCTGGTTCATGACCCGCAAGGCGACGGAGTCCGAGTTGGTGGATGGAAACCAACCCGCCTGGTTCCACTACGGGGCATGGCGCTTCTTCATCCGCTACGTGGCGCCGGTCGCGGTCGCCGCGATCATCGTCGCCGTGATCCTGGGGGTCGACTTCTCCTGACCGGCTCTCGAACCGACAACCCACAGCTTAGACAGCGAGACATTCTTCGCTTCTGGCTCCCGCTGGCCGGCACCTGGATGATGATGGCGGTGGAGGGACCCCTTCTCGCGTCGGTCATCGCGCGGCTCGCCGAGCCTCGCTATAACCTCGCGGCATTCGGCGTTGCGTTCGCCGTCGCGGTGATCGTCGAGGCACCCGTCATCATGATGCTGGGAGCGTCGACGGCGCTGGTGGACGGGCGTGAGACGTTCTTGCGTCTACGACAATTCACTCACTGGCTCAATCTGGGAACAACCGCGGCGATGTTGTTGGTTGTCCTGACGCCGCTCTATCGACCGATCTTCGAGGGGCTCATCGGGCTCGACCCGCACGTGGCAGATCTGACCCGTGGCGCATTGATGATCCTGCTCCCGTGGCCGGCGGCGATCGGTTATCGACGGTTTCACCAGGGCCTGTTGATCCGTCGCGGGTCGCCGCGACGTGTCGCTTACGGGACGGTCGTGAGACTGCTGACGATGCTGAGCGCGGTGGTTGCGTTCTACAACCTAACCTCGATCGCGGGGGCCTATCTCGGCGCGGCGGCGCTGACGATCGCGGTCTGTACCGAGGCGGTCGTCGCACGTTGGATGGCCCGCCACGAGGTGCGACGTTTGACGGCCCACGATGCGGAGGCGGGGAGCGCGACCAGCTACGGGAAGATCTGGCAGTTCTATCTACCACTCGCCTGGACGTCAGTCGTGGCCATGGCCGCTCAGCCGCTCGTGACGTTCTTCATGGGGCGGGCCCCACGTCCCCTGGACTCACTCGCGGTTCTTCCGGTGATCAACGCCCTCACGTTTCTGTTCCGGAGCCTTGGGCTGGCCTACCAGGAAGTGATCATCACGATGCTCGCCCGGGATCCGTCCTATCGCCGGCCCGTGCTCCGTTTTGCCCTGACTCTGGGCCTGTCGGCCAGTATCGGTCTGGCGCTCATCGTGGCAACGCCGTTCTCTCGTGTGTGGTTTCAGACCCTGTCCGGGCTGGATGAATCGTTGTATCGATTTGCGCTGTTGCCGGCGTGGATCCTGATCCCGATCCCGGCGCTGTCGGTCCTGTTGTCGGTTCAGCGAGCGTTCCTCATGCACCAACGCTACACACGACCGATCACCTGGGCGACGGTTATCGAGATCGCGGGTATCGCCGGGCTCCTGGCCTTGCTGATCCGTACGACGCCGTGGGTCGGGGCGGTCGCGGCGGCGATTGCATTCGTCGGCGGACGACTCGCGGGAAATCTGACGCTCGTGGGGCCGTTGCGAGCGGTCAGGGGCAGATCGCAATCGTCTGGGTGAGACAACTCGACGACCCCGGAGACCGCTCGACACCCTGGCTGTTACGCCCGTGTGAGCCTTCTTCAATCGTGTCGGTCGGAACGACAAGATAGTAGCGATCGCCGAGATCCGGATCGATAGTCGCGGTAACGGCACTCTCGGTCGTACAGGCGATGGGTTCGTGCCCGTACCAGCCGCCGATCCGACCCTCATAGATCTCGTAGTCGACGTCGGTGGTCGTACACGAATCGGCCCAGTCCAGGACCAATTGCTGCCCGACACCCTTACCGATCGTTAGCGGCGTGGGTTCTCCGTTCTGTCCGGGGATCCGTCCCGACCCGGTATTGGCACCGATCCGGAAATAATGGTTGTAGAACTTGCCGTCGAATTCGATCTCGAAGCGCCAGACCCCTGTCGGTCCGGATGGCGCAACGTTCGTCAGGGACCACCACCAGTAGGCGCCGGAGTAGAACCCCGCGTTACTGGTGTGATTCCAGTTCGCGTAGACCGAGTTGTCGGGTCGGTAGATCGTGATGGTGCTCATCTGAACGAGCAACTGGTCACGGTAGTAGCCGGTGAAGTAGATCGTGGAGCCTGGGTTGAAGACGTTCTGTACGTTGGGCGATTCCTGCTGGGAGCAGGTGTTGAAATTGGGCGGAGAAAATCCCGTGGTCAGACGATTGATCGCCGAGTCGTAATACGGACGTTGGGATGCCCACCAGCTGTTGGCGTTCATCAGATTGCACGTCCCGTTATAAGGGTCGTTCAGCGTTAGCGTCGAGTCGTAGGACTCGAAGTGAAGATGGGGACCCGTAGAACTGCCCGAACTTCCGATGATGCCGAGGTACTCGCCCTGGGTCACCGTCTGCCCGACGCCCTTTGCCGTCAACGATCCGCTCTTGAGGTGGCCATACCAGGTGCGGGATCCGTCGCCATGCTCCAGATAGATCGCATTCCATGGGGCGGCCTGGAGGGCGCAGCTTCGATCGAAGTTGCCGTCATCCTTCAGGATGATGGTCCCGTCGGCGGCGGCGACGACCTCGACAAGATCGAGATCCATCATCAACCAGGGGAACGGCCACGTATAGATATCGACTCCCTGATGGTTGTAGCCGGTCGACAAGTCGTACGACCGGGCACCGCACGCGAAGTCCTCGATACTCCCAGGTGCGATCGGGTCGTGATCGACGAAATTCGAGATGCCGTGATGACCAGGCTGGGTCAGGCTGACCGCGGCGCGGACGGGCCACGCCAGGACGGCATTGGCTCGCTGCAGAGTCGATTCCTGGGGAAGAATCCGTTCCAGCCGCAGCCGATCGACGTTGCGCTCGATCTCCGCCTCGATACGGAAGCGGGCCTCCGGGGTCAATTCATCGCCAGGACGAGGAGTCGCGGGTTCACCGCCGCCCTGCTCGTCGGGACCCCGCCCCTCGGCGAGAATGACGGAGCCGCCAATGAGAAAGACGCTCAACATTCCGAGGAGCAGCCCACCCGCGGGGTGTCGTCGATCGATGGAAAACACGCTCTTGCCCAGCCAAAAAAACTTTACCTGATTATGATACATACGCGATTTTGCCTCGCCCTCAACGTTATTATCAGAATTCCGGATCTGAACTCGCGGTGGCACCCCAGACCGCCGGAACCCTGGCCGTTTTCACTCGTAAACGACCGGAGGAGAAATGCCATGAACTCGAAGAATCGTCTCGCTGTCATTATGGTCACGCTGATATGGTTAACGGCTTGTGGGGGGGCCGAAATGTCCGACGACGGACGAACGGGTAGCGATATGAACATCCTGCTCGCGGAATTCGCTGGGCCCTACGACGGTGTGCCCGCGTTCGACCGCATGGACCTGAACGACGTCCGTTCGGCTCTCACCACCGCGATCGACGCACATCTCGAGGAACTGGATGCCGTCGCGGCAAACAGTGAACCTGCGAATTTCGAAAACACGATCGTCGCGATGGAGCGCGCCGGCGAAACGATCGGGACCGTTTTTACCTACTGGGGGATCTGGAGCGCCAATCGATCGTCACCCGAGTTTCGCGAAATCCAGCGCGAGATGAATCCACGGTTGTCCGAGTACCAGTCGAAGATCATCCAGAACGATGCCCTCTTCCGACGGATCAAGAACGTCTACGAGAGTGACGAGATGGACTCCCTGAGTCCGAGCCAACGCCGGCTTGTCTGGCTTACGTACGACGGGTTTGCCAGCAACGGCGCGACCCTGGACGGGACGGCCCGGGAGCGCTACGCAGAGATCAACAAGCGGCTCTCGGATCTCCAGACACAATTCTCTAATAACGTTCTGGCAGACGAAGAGAACTATGTTCTCTATCTCAACGCAGACCAACTCGGAGGCTTGTCAAAGTCGTTCACCGACGCGGCCGCAGCCGCAGCAACCGAGCGAGATCAGGACGGGGCATACGCCATCACCAACACGCGTTCGTCGATGGAGCCGTTTCTGACCACGTCGTCGGATAGAGCGCTCCGCGAGAAAGTCTGGCGAACGTATTTCTCTCGTGGTGACAACGGCGACGAGTTCGACAACAACGCGATCATCTCCGAAATTCTCCGTCTACGTCACGAACGGGTGCAACTCCTTGGATACGAGACGTACGCCCACTGGCGTCTGCAGAATCGAATGGCTCGTGAGCCGCAGCGGGCCCTTGACCTGATGGAGGCTGTCTGGCCGGCGGCCCTTGGCCGGGTTCAGGAAGAGGTTGCCGATATGCAGGCGATCGCGGACGCGGATGGAGCGGGCATCACCATCGAGCCGTGGGATTATCGCTATTACGCTGAGCGTGTCCGTCAGGCCAAGTACGATCTCGACTTCGACGAGGTAAAACAATACTTGCAGATGGATCGACTCGTTTCCGCGATGCACTACGTGGCGGGCGAGCTGTTCGATTTCGAATTTACACCCGTTCCCAGCGATACCGTGCCCGTCTTTCACGAGGATATGAGCGTCTACGAGGTGACCCGCCGGTCTTCCGGGGAAAGGGTGGGGCTCTGGTATCTGGATCCGTACGCCCGTCAGGGAAAACGATCCGGCGCCTGGGCGACCAGTTACCGGCGGCACGAGAGCTTCGATGGAGAGCGGACGGTTCTCAGCGCCAATAACTCCAACTTCATCAAGGGTGCGCCAGGGCAGACCGTGTTGATCTCCTGGACCGATGCCACCACTCTATTCCACGAGTTTGGCCATGCGTTGCATTCCTTATCGTCGCAGGTCGCTTATCCGACACTCAACGGCGGACTGCGGGACTACACGGAGTTTCAATCCCAACTCCTGGAGCGTTGGCTCCTGACTGATCGCGTGATCGAGTCGTATCTTACGCACCACGAAACCGGGGAGCCGATGCCGGCGGAACTCGTTGCGAAGATTCGCAAAGCGGCGACATTCAATCAAGGATTCTCAACCGTCGAGTACCTTGCCTCGGCCCTCATGGACATGCGTTACCACATGACCGATCCGGCGGGGATCGAGCCGGATCGATTCGAGCGTGAGACCCTGAAGACCCTCGACATGCCGAAAGAGATCGTCATGCGGCATCGGAGCCCGCACTTTGGTCATATCTTCAGTAGCGAGGGATACTCCGCCGGGTACTACAGCTATCTCTGGGCCGATGTCTTGACCTCCGACGCGGCGGAGGCGTTCGTGGAAGCCGGCGACGGTTTTTACGACGCCGACCTCGCGGCAAAGCTCGTCGAGCACCTGTTCGCGATCCAGAACGCCGTCGACCCTGCGGACGCCTATCGCGAATTCCGCGGTCGAGATGCCGGCATCGGTGCCTTGATGAGGGACCGCGGTTTCCCGGTGCCCGCCCGCCATTAGACCCCGTAACTTACCCGTTTTTCGGCCCGTTCCCGGCGGGGCTTGACCCGCCCCCGTTCCGGAATAGGTTACGACTATGTAACGGTTCGGGAGATCTGATGGAAGATCGACGCCAGGAATCCGGCTTTACTCTGATCGAATTGATGGTGGTCGTTCTGATCATCGGGCTGCTGAGTTCGATCGCGGTTCCCATGTTTGGGCGCGCCATGGAGAAAGCCAATCGGACGGCTACTGCGGCCGCCATGGATACCCTCTACGATGCGATGAGTCGTCACTATGCCGACAACGGAAGCTACGCCACGCTCGATACGGCGACTCTGGAGCCTCTCATTAGTAATGGCTACATCGACGATGCCGACTCCATCTTGAAGAAGTTCGACGGCGAGAAGATCCTGGGATTCAAGGATCTGGGTCCATTCGGCTGGTGGAGTGTCGTTCGCCCGAAGGGTGACGCGAAGTCCCTGATCTATACCGGCCAGGTGCTTATCCCATCCGGTCTTGGCGACGTCAACTGGGACGGCGTCTACTGGTACAACGCGACCTACACACCCGATGGCCTCGTGCGGATCGACGGGTCGCCTCGATGACAAACGAAGACGGATCGCTAACGTCCCACGTTGTCGGGTCGGACAACACGCCGATGGAGTTCGCGGACGCGTTGGATCTGCTGTCGATCCAGTTGGATCGGCTTCTGGCAACGCTTCCCGACAGAAGTCTCGAAGCGCGACGCCAGATCACACGGGAACTTCACTACGAGCCACGACCGGAAGAGCTTCAGACCATCCTCCGTATAGCGGAGGACGAGGCCACCGGTGGGCCACGGTTTACGATTCCACGCGATCTCCTGCGCACGCGTCTCGTGGTCGAACGAGAGCTGCGTCGTCTGTTGGAGATGAAGCCTCTGGAGGTGACCGAGATCGAGGGCTGTGCGCGGGTTCTCCCGCCGTTGCTCGATGAGGTCGTTCGACTAGAGAATCGGCTGCGAACGCTTTCCTATGATGACGAAGAGCTCAATCGCGGCGACAAGGACTACCTCTTGCAGATGGGCGACGTCCTCTGCTGCTCACGATCCGACCTGATCGCATGCATGGTCCTGGCCATCCGGCTCGCACAGCTGACCCGGGCCGAGGGGCGTGGCGAACTGGAGCGAGAAACCGAAATGCTCTCTCACGAGCAACAACTATGTATTCGAAGCGTAATCGATCCGGATGCCGAGGATTGTGCATCGAGGGCGACCGTCGACGCCCTGGCAATCCAATCGCTCGTCGAGTTGTACTTACAGGAATGGGTCCAGCTTGGGCACCCGTCGGACGACAACAAGCCGGTCCGTGCGCAGCGCGACGTCCTGATTGAACGCTTGACACAATCACAGGTCGCTCTCGAATTTGTCGCTTCCAGAGTGCAAGATCAACAGGACGGAGCCTTGCAGGCGGGACTCTCTGGTTTCGCCGAAGAACTGCGATCGAGCGGTCGGGGCCTATTCTCGCTGAAGCTCCGACTGGCACCCGTCCTACGAGATCCGTACGAGGATTTGGGCGCGGAGGAGGCCGGGAAGATCGCGACGGATATCGATTCCATGCGTGCGCTGTTACGCGAATCGGTGGCCGGGGATGTTGCATTACCGGACGCGCCGAAGAAGGTCAGCGAGGAAGAGCTGTACCTGGGCGCGCTCAAGGATATGCGGACCCGGGGAGATACCGTCACGGAGTACGTGGTCGCCAAGCAGCGCCCCAACCAGTTGGCTCGCCAACGACGCAGAATGAAGATTCTCGGGTCCGTCGCGGGTGTTCTCTTCGTGACTTCGATCTTCATCAATTTCTTCGTACTTGGTGCGGGACGGTCCGACCCCGAGCCGCCGTCGATCCTTGAACTGTCGGCCGCGTGTAACGTGACCCGCGTCGAGACGGCCGGGCCGATGATGTTTGCGCACGTCGACGACTGGGCCGATCTATCCGAAGAAGAACGACAGTCTCGAATCACGGACCTCGGCAAGCGGACCCACAAGAACGGGTTCCAGTCGGTGATCCTGTTCAACGAGTTTGGGGAGCCCGCCGCGGCCTGGCAGCGCGGTCGCGGTCCCGGAGCCGTCGTTTCCGAGTGACACTCTCTTGACGGTATATCTGAAGGCACTCAAGTTGATGCCGTAGTCCGTCCGCGACGCTATTCGCAGACGAGGGAGACCGGTGGCGTGTTGGTGCAGGCAATCGACTGCGTCATGCCGCCGGCCAATAGCCCGCATGCGTTGTCGATCGCGGTTCGACTGGCCGAAGCGTCATCAGGACCGATGGCGCTTCGGCAGACGGTGCGTCCGTTGAACTGGATGCAGGCCTCACAGGAGACCTTGGCCTGTTGCAGCATGACGTAGATCAGGAGGCCGAACGTCCCGACGAGGACGACGCTGATCAGGATCGCCAACTTTGTTCTTACGGTAGCCATCGAGTCAGCAGAATAGCACCGACGCCCCTTAACAGGGCTGCGAGGTTAGCGTAAGCTACAGAGACCGACGCGTCCTGGGGAGGATCGCCATGCAGCCGAACACCCGTCGCCCTCAGTTGCTCAGACGGTCGTTCTGGATCGCCGGCGCGGCTCTAGCCTCCGTCACCGTGGTCTCCGGCGCGGGACCCCGTTTCGACGGCCTTTTCGAGTCCGGGGGTCCCGAGGTCAAGATGACCGTCCAGTTGGCACAGGGCGAAGATGGCACGGTCGCTGGCGTGATGCTCGCCGACGGTGTCCAGATGCAGATCAAGGGGTCCCCGGGGGACCCGGGTGTGGTCGGCACACTGGTCGGGAGCTACGGCGACAGCTATGGGTTCCGGGCCTGGTTCGAGGTTGGCGACGATGCACTCCACTTCTCGGTCTACCCGGTCGATATCTACGGCCGCGGTCAACCCGACGCCGGTGAACTCATCGTCCTGACCCGTCGCGGACGCGCTATCTCCGTCAACCGTGTCGTGATGACATCCGAGCAACTTGCGAAGATAGAGAACAGCTATCAGTTCACCCTCCCCGAGGGTCGTTACTGGTACGACCAGGCGTGTGGCGCGTGGGGGGGGATGTGATGTTTCTCAAACGGCTCCCGGGTGGGAAGTCGATCTCGTATCCGTGACCGCTATGACGCGAGAGACGGTCTTTACAATCGGTCATTCGACTCATTCCACGACGACGTTCGTTGGCCTCCTCCGTCAGCACGAGATTACCGCCGTCGGCGATGTTCGGTCGTCTCCCTATAGTCGTTTCAATCCCCAGTTCAATCGCGAGACGCTCAAGCGAGATCTCTGGGCATCCGGAATCGCGTATGTGTTTCTTGGCGACGAACTGGGCGCGCGACGGAGTGAACCCGAGTGTTACGACGCCGATGGACGGGTCCTCTACGACGTTGCCGCACGCACGACCCTGTTTCGGCAGGGTCTACAACGACTTCGTCTTGGCCTGCAGCAGCACCGCATCGCACTGATGTGCGCGGAGCGAGACCCCATCCAGTGCCATCGAACTCTGCTGATCTGTCGCGCACTGCGCGATGGCCCCGAGGAGATCCTCCACATCCGCGCCGACGGGAGTGCCGAACCCCATGCGGAGTTGGAACAGCGATTACTGAAACGAATGAAGCTCCCGCCGACGGACCTGTTTGCGGACAAAGACGCAATGATTCTCCGCGCGTACGACAGTCGCGTCCAGAAACGATCCTCGTAGCGCCGGGCCCGATTACATCGCGGCGCAGTCGGGCTCGCTGCCCAGCTCGAACAGGGCGTCGCACAGAGTCTGACCGGTCTTGATCGTGTCGATCTCGGTGACGGTGCTTCCCGATTCGGGATTGACGGCAACCGAGCGGAACGGGATGCGGACCCCTTCGACCTCCCGGTAGTCTTCCAGGGTGACGGTAATGGGAATCTCCGTGTTGGCGCCGGGAATCGGTATCGAGGACTCGTACTCCACGATGTCTCCGGTCTCCGTGTCGACCAGGGCGCGAATCACGGGTGCGTCGCCGTTACGAAGCTGGACCAGCAAGAGACTCTGATCGTCCCGGGTCTCCCAGCGCAGCACCTTGACGGAATCAAAGTGCTCTCTCCAGTCCAGGTTCTGCGCCACGCTCTCCAACTCGATCAAGGCGGAGAGTCGGCGTCCCTCGATCGCGTCGATGGGTGTCACGTGGGTCTGCATCTGGCCCATCTCAGGCGTGAGGGCAATGTGAACCCAGCCGAAACGACCGAAATCCGATTCGCTACGGAAGCGCGTCCCGTCACCCCAGGTCGTCGACGTGCCGCTGAGGCCTGCATGAACCATCTGTAATCGGCTCGTGACCATCACGCCGCCCATGGCCTTCATCGCTGCCACTCGTGCGTCGCTGGCGCGCACGGCCATCAGTTCCGACACGGTGGGAAGCGGTTTCCCGTCGGGATCGCCGCTGCGTGGCATCGTCTCAGACTGGTCGTCTCCTTCGTACAAGGTCATCGACGCGACTCGTCCGTCGTCATCCATCTCGAACGAAACGCTGATCACTTCCCGGATCCGGAACCGCCGTCGCCCGTCCTCGTCGGGCAGTCGCAATTCGAACGCCATCTGCCCTGGAATGTCTACCGCCAGTCGGTTGTTCTTGATCCGGACCGGCACGTCGCCGTTGAAGGTTTCGGAGTGATAGGTGCCAAGGAAGGGTGCAAGTTCATCCAGGTCGATCTCGGGCTCGATGACCACTCCACGACGGGGGAGTTCAAAATCGAGACCACCCTGATGCATGCGCATCAGATCCACGCTGCCGTCCTCATTCGCTTCGAACGAGACGGCAACCGTATCGGTGACAGCGAAGGGACGTCGCCCGTCGTCGCCCACCGGCCTGATTTCGTAGTTGGTCTGGCCGGGAACGTTGACAAAGAGGACGCCGTCCTGCTCGGAGACTGCAAAAGTCGCGTCCTTGAAGGCGCCGAACTCGGCGACGTAGTCTCCGAGAAACGCGGTCAGCGACTCCGCGGCCTCATCGGTCTCGTGGGTGTCCGCCTCCGGGTCGGTGGTCGTCGATTCGCCCTCGCCCAGGAGAGACTCGAAGACAATTTCCAGCGACTCCTGTTGCAGAGCCGTGGCCGTCAAGTTCGTCATCAACGCAAAGCCGATGTCGTCGTCCGGCAGGAGCCCGACTTCGGCTGAGAAGCCGTTGATGTTTCCGCCGTGCTCCAGCATCTTGTGGCCGTTCCATTCACGAACGAACCAGCCCATCCCATAACCGAAGTTCTCAGCGATTTCGATGTTGGATGTCCACATTTCGGCGATCGTCGCGTCATCGACCAATTGCTTGCCGCGATAGGTTCCCTTGCCGTTGAGGAAGCGAAGCCACTTTCCCATATCCGTCGCATTGGACACGATGGCACCCGCCGGAGCGGCGACATCGATCGGCAGAACCGGTTGGCGATCGAGTTCGCCGAGGTCTTCTTGCCACGCATAACCGGGGACGAGGTCGCCACGGATCTTCGCGGATTCCGTCGAGCTGCTTGTCATCCCGAGCGGCTTGAAGATCCGCTTGCGGACAAGACGGTGCCAGTCCGAATTGGCGACCTTGGCGCTGGCGGTGCCTGCGGCCAGAAACATGATGTTGTTGTAATGGAACGCCTGATGGTATCCGTCGAAGGCTTCCGCACCGTTCGCGACCTTCAGCACATCGGTCGGATCGACGTCTTGCGCCGTCAGCAGCATTCCCATCCTGGAGAATCCGCTGCGATGGGAGAGGGCGTCGCGAACCGTCACCCGTGCATCCTCATCCTCGCTGTCGACCGTCGGGTCGAAATACGGGATGTAGTCGGCGATCGGCGAGTCCCAGGCCATCTTGTCGGCATCGACCATCATGCCGACCAGCATCGAGGTGAAGGCCTTGGTCGTGGAGCCGATCATGAACAGCGTCTCGTCCGTGACCGGGTTGTTGGATTCCATATCCGTGACACCGAAACCACGGGCGAGTATGACCTCGTCGCCTTTGACGACCACCAGGGCCATCCCGGGGATGTGAAGCTCCTCCCTGCGTTGCTCCATCCGTTCGACCAGTTCCGCCAAACGGGCCTCGAGGTCCGAGTCGGTCTTGGCGGCTGCGGGTGCCGGCGCTACCAGCAGCAGAAAGAGCAGAAAAAGGGCAACCAGATGGGCCAGTGCTTTCCGTTTCATCTATCCATTCCCCCACGAAGCTGTTTTCGATCGCTCGATACGTAGACTGTACCCCCGCAATTGCCCAAGTATTCGGTTTCGGTCGGAATGAACCGCCGGGTGGGTCCATGGCTGGAATGAGCGGTCCCCGATGGCCTATCCTGAGCAGCGCTTCGAGCCCATTCGAGTCGATCGAGGAGTCTTCCGTGAAATCTAATCGGGGCCTACAGGCGGCCCAGCTCTGGATCCTACTAACGATGGTCAGCTGGGGTGTCTACGGACCGATCCTGGGCAAGGCCGGCGTGGAGTTCGGCGGTTCGGCGTCGTTATCACTGGTGATGATCGGGCTCGGCTACGTGGTCGTCGGAATCGTCGGCGGCATGTTGCTGCTGATAACAGGCGCGGTGCCCGACAAGGGGGACTGGAATCGGCAAGGATTCGGCAAGGGGTTCTTCGCAGGGCTCCTGGGTGTCGGAGGCAACCTTGCCCTCATTCTCGCGTTGCGTCTCTATCATCGCCCGGAAGTGGTGATGCCGCTGCTGTTCGGTGGTGTGCAACTGGGCAACACGGTCTTTACGTGTCTTGAGTTGAAAGCATGGCCGCGGCGCGGCTTTCTTGCCGGTGTCCTGTTCTTGATGGTGGGCGTTGTTCTGGCACTGACCTACCGACCTGCCGCGCAACACTCCGGCGAGGAGATGAACTGGTGGTTCCTGGCCTTCGTGGCGATGGTCTGGGTTTGTTGGGGCAAGTACGGCGTGCAGGTTCACGCCGCGACGATGGCGTTCGGTCGCAGCGGCATCCGCTCGATGGTCGCGCTCAGTAGCGCCTACGGAGTCGTCGCACTGCTCGGTGGGCTAATCGTCTATTTCGCCGGTGTGGAGCCTCACGCGACCTTGACGTCGGCGGGACTGAAGGATGGGATGCTGGCCGGTGCCATCACCACGGCCGGGGCCTGGGGTGTCGTCTTCGGCAATCGCTACGTGCGTGGGGGTCCCTCCATCGTGATGCCACTGGTCTTTGCCGGAGCGCCGGTGGTCAATTCGTTCTACGTGATGTGGGCCAGCTCGGTGAGCTGGGGCGTCATCGATATTCGGTTCTGGTTGGGCCTGGCCATCATCATCGTGGGTGGCTATCTCGTGCTGGCAAACAAGCCGGAGGCTCCTGGACACTGAACAATTTCGTTCGCGCCGATGGCCATCATCATCAAGGCGTTCCGAAGCCCGGTGTATACTCGGGCCCGCACGGATCATCAGGAGACAATCTAATGAAATCTACAGAATTCTTTCGTCGTTTCGTCTTTCTGTCGGTCGTCGCAATCCTCGCCGTTTCAACGCCCGCCGTGGCCGACGGGATCGACGCGGGCGACGCGTTTGAGAAGCTGAAGGCACTGGCTGGGACCTGGAGTGGTCATTCCGTCGGTGAGGGCGAGGCCAAGGATTCGGATCACGACGACATGAAGACCGTCCATCAGATCCAGGTCTCGGCCAACGGTTCGGTCGTCATGGAGACGATGAGTCCCGGGTCTCCTCACGAGATGATCAACATGTATCACCTCGACGGTGCGGAGTTGGTCCTGACCCACTACTGCGCCGGCGGCAACCAGCCGACGATGCGTCTCAACCGATCGGAGAGCTCGTCCTCCGACATGGTGTTCGAGTTCACCGGTGGGTCCAATCTGGACCCGAAGGTCGACAACCACATCCATGACGCGCGGATTACGTGGGAGGGTGACGATCGCATCATGAGCCAATGGATTGCCTACGCCAACGGCGAGCGGGCCGGGAAAATGACGTTCGCTCTGGAGCGCGGATCGGACTGAATGGGCGGCGACGGGCGGTTTCATACGACGCGTTGGACGATGATCCTGTCCGCCCGTGGGACGGATAGCGAGGACGCGTCGGCCGCCCTGGCCGAGCTCTGTCGTACCTATTGGTATCCGGCCTACTACTTCGTCAGGCGACGCGGCAATGGGCCTGACGAGGCGATGGATCTGACGCAGTCTTACTTCCTACGCATGTTGGAGAAAGACTACCTGGAAGACGTGCGACCGGAAGACGGCAAATTTCGGTCCTTTTTGCTGGCCTCGCTCAAGCACTTCCTGGCCAACCAACATCGCGACGCCACGACGATCAAGCGCGGTGGCGAAGTCGAGTGGGTCGCTCTCGATAGCGCCGATGCGGAGGGACGCTACCGTCAAGAACCTCCGGACCACCGAACTCCGGAGCAGGCCTATGAACGAAGATGGGCTCTCGCGGTTCTTGGACGGACGAAGAATCGACTGCGAGCGGAATTTGACGACGCGAAAAAACTTCGACAATTCCAGTTGCTCGAGCCGCATCTGTCGGCGGATGTGACCGCCCGATCCTACAAGGAGATCGCCGTCGACCTCGACACGACCGAATCGGCGATCAAGATGGCGGTCTCGCGTTTACGACGTGCCTTCGGTCGCCTGCTGCGAGAGGAGATCGGTCGTACCGTCGAAGATGAACACGTCGATGACGAGGTTCGTCACCTGTTGAGCGTCATCCGCGAAGCCTGACGCCGATTGGTAACGGGTGGACCGGAAATCTCTCTCTAGAGCCGGGTGCCGCACTGGTTGCAGAATCGGGCGCCCGATTCGTGCCCCTCGCGAGAGCAGGCCGGGCAGCTCTGGGTACTGATCGCACGCAATCCTCCCGCGAGTTCCGCCGAAAAAATTCCGGTTGGAATGATGATGAGGCTGTATCCCAGGATCATCATCACGCCGGCAAGCATTTGCCCTGGCACCGTGTTGGGGGAAACATCGCCGTATCCCACCGTCGTCAGCGTCACGATCGCCCAGTAGACGCCGCGTGGGATCGAGGTGAAGCCGTTCTCCGGTCCCTCGATCAGATGTATCAGAGACCCGACGATGACCACGATGACCAGGACGGTTGCCAGGAAGACGATGATCTTCTGCCGACTGGCCCACAGGGCTCGCCTTAGTGCCCTGGCTTCACTGAGATAGCGGCCCAACTTGAACACTCGAAACAGTCGAAGCAGGCGTAGCGCTCGGATGACGAGCAGCTGTTGGGCGCCGGGGATCAAGAGACTCAGGTAGGTCGGCAAGATTGCAAGGAGATCGATGATTCCAAAGAAACTCCGAGCGTAAAGGATCGGACGACGCACGCAGATGAGCCGGAGTATGTACTCGATCGAGAAGACGATCGTGAAGGTCCATTCCAGAATCGCAAGCAAGCGGTGGTAGCGTTGATCGACGGTGTCGACGCTCTCCAGCATCACCGTGACAATACTGGCGAGGATCGCGACGAGCAGGGCAACATCGAATGCCTTGCCGAGGGGCGTATCCGCCTCGAAGATGATCTCGTGAAGCGTTGAACGCCACGAGCGTGTGCGGGGCGGTGCTTCGGAGGGTCTACGATCCATCATTCCGGGAGTCTACCCGATTCGAGGGCGTCTAGCGGCTTACGCCCAGGTCCCACAGTGGCAAGTCGCGGTTCCCGATGATTGGCCGAATCAGGATGTCGGGACGGTCGACGGGTTCCGACTGCGTGATCTCGATCTGCACGTCTTCGAAGATGACGTGATAGAAGAACGAGAAAAACGGTGGGATGTTCTCTGTCCGCGGAAAGATCTCATCGTGAAACGTCATGTGGGCTTCAATGTCAGCCGGCTCGACGGCGCCTTCGGTGGCCCGCGAGGGATTGTAGATTTCGTTGGTCAGGGTCCGAACGGATCCGTCCTCCCGTCGCACACCCTCGGTGACCATGATGTGAGCGCCCCAGAGCGGTGCCGGGAGCTCGAACGGATTGGCGAACAACTCGCCGTTGAGCGTGACCTTTGCAGGTCCCCAGGCCGCCAGGTACGTGAAGACCGTCGGCAATACCGGTTGTCCCGCGCCCGTGTCTCCGTGGAGATAGACGTTGTGGCTGATGGCCTCATTGAGAACGGTGTCCGTCCAGTTCGCGGAGCTCCCGAGTCGGATCCCGGAGCTGTGGATATCCGGGTGCAGAAACCGCACAACGCGCAAGTGCCAGTCTCCGTGGGTGTCGGTCCATTCCACATCGATGACGCCGGTATTTCGCATCGGCAGGACGTCGATGGTCATACGACCTTCGACGGGGGTCGAGCCCTCACCGTTCCAGACGAAGGAATCGATCGGCTCTGCAGGCACTCCCTGAACCCGACGTCGGGTCGGACCCATCGGACGTCGGTTAACCCGGGCCGCCGTCGCGGTGATGCGATAACGCAACTCCGTCGCGGCCACCGGGACGCCGTCGTCGGGCTCCGATTGCGCGATGACCGAGGGGGCATCGGCAAGCAACAGCCCCAGACACAGCAGCCACAAACTGTGCTTCTTGATCATGGGCAGGTCACACCGGGTTGGGCTCGTTGGCTCCCCAACGAGTCGCCACAGCCGTTACGGGAGCGGATGAGGTAGTAATACGCTTGCCCCACTACCGGAACCAGGGTTTCTGTCGCCGTTGGCCCGGCGATGTCGCTGGCGAGACAGGTTGCGGCTGCAAACGCTTGCGCACCGTCTGCCCGCAGAACGTCGTAGGAGACCAGGATGGCACCCGGAGCGATGGGGGCCTGCCAGTCCAGGTTGTCGGCGGGTGCCGTCGTCATGAACAGGCTGCGCGCCTCACCCGGAGGGCTCCAGTTGTCCGGATCGCCCGGGGCGCAGTCGCCACCGTTGGGTGTCCCGTCGCTATCGGGATCCAGTCCGCCAAGGGCGTCACACCATGTGATGAAATCCGACAGCGCGTTTTCCTGGTCGGTCGCCGTTGGTAGGGTCTCGACACCGATGCTCATGAACAGCGTCCGATAGACACCGGTGTCCTTGTCGACACTCGACAGGTTGGTCGTCGATCCGATAAACGCGCCCTCGGCAGTAACGTCGGGAACAATGTCATCGGTGTAGTTGGTGTACGGGAACGAGAGTGTGTAGGTGCCGAATCCACCGAACAGCGTGCCGGCGCCCTCGGCGGAAGTCTGGCCGACATCGCTTGTGGCTGACGCCACACCAAGATGGCCCGTCACGAAACCGGTGGCCCCACGGTCGTAGTAATAGTCCTGACTGCTGAGCAGAAGACAGGCCGAGCTGTCGAGCCAGCTGGCAAGGGCGGACTCGCCACCGGGGCCCGGCCCGGCAGATCCGCCGAACTCGTCGCCGGTGAACCAGATCACCTTCTTGTACGGGGCGAGCGCCTCCGCGCTGGGTTCATCATCGCTGTTGCCCGTATCCCAGATGTCGTAGGGGAGTCCCAGCGTATCCAGTGCGTCGGTATACGTGGCCCGAACATCCGGGCCGTTGTCATCGTCATCCACCACAAGTAGATCCGGGACCGGTCGCGTCGTGAACTGGAATGTCGCCGACTGGACGCTGACGCCGCATGCGTTTTCTGCGCTTACGCGCCAGTAGTAGGGTGTCACCGGATCCAGCGTGATGGTCGGCATGTGGCTGACGCTGCTGACCACGACGTCGTAGAGAACATTCAGGAAACCGGTGTCCGACGCGATCTCTAATCGATAGGTGACCGCCTGCGGGCTGCTCAGCCATGAGAAGTCCGGCGAGCGAGCCGTGTCGGTCTGGCCGTCGGCCGGTTGATCCGGCTGGGGTGCCCCCGGCGCCATATCGGCAACGATGACGGAGACCGGAATGTTTCGGTTGATCGCTCCATCGGTGGCCTGAATCTGGAACGGGTACGAGTCGGCGGCGACAGC
>JAOTYK010000009.1 GCA_029861955.1 Acidobacteriota bacterium | reverse complement strand
ACGTAAACGGCAGGGCGATGCTCTTTGCGATCTGGCGAAACTTCATCAAGCGCATGACAGAGCGAAGGCCCGAGCTGATCTCGCCGGCGATGCGGGTCGGGCTGACGTCATCGCTCTGGACCTGGCAGAATTTCCTCGCCAAGCGGCTGTTTGCCGGAAGGATCTCGGGCTAGCCTCTTCCGGCTACGGACTCGGTGCAGATCTTGCACGACGGTGTCCGCGAGAGTCGACACTCGAGCCCATCGACATCCAGATCTGGGGGCATGACTGGCACACTCGACGCGTGGCGTCGTGACTACAACATTCTTCGGGTCACGTTGCGTTAGAACGGCAGGTCGTGACAGTCCGCGATCCAGCGCATGAATCCGGCGGCGTCGGCAAACCGAACCGCAACATCCTTCACAAAATCGGGACGAGTGACCGCCGACTTCGGTAGCTTGCAGACGGCGATGAGGTCCTTCCGTTTCAGGTCTTCGATGAGAGGATGCTCCTCGGTGTAGCCCCGCGGCGGACGCTTGAGGCTATCCCCGCCCAGGCTCCAGCTCCTCTTGAAACGACTTGCATCGCGAACTCGCTTCCAACTCTTCGGCTCGCCGTCGATCTTCGCGCGAACGGCCTTCAATGCGTCGGACGGCGGGCGCCAGATCCCGGCCCCCAGGAAGACCTCGTCGGAATCGATATGGACGTAATAGCCGGGGGCATGAACGTCCTTGCCGGCCACATGACGAAACTGGATACCGACGTTCGTCTTGTACGGCTGTTTGTCCTTGGAGAACCGGACATCACGATAGATTCGCATCAGCGATCCACCGACCCTGCGATCGCTGGCGACAATCTGGGGCGAGATCTTGGCCAGACGCGGCTGCATCGTCTGAATGAAGATCTGGGCCGGCTCCAGGATCTCGTCTTCGTAGCGGTCCTTGTGGGCCTGAAACCAATCGCGGTTGTTGTTGGCCTTGAGGTCGTTCAGATAGCGAAACAGCGATTTGCGGAATGGGCTTGGCATCGGTCCACTCTAATCCGGCGGCAGGGGGTTGTCATCTATAGTGGGGCCATGGGCGAGTCACTGGTCAGCGGCGCCGAGATCCTCGCCGCACGTTCTAGGATCGCGGCCCACGTCCATCACACGCCGATCCACGGATCGTCCAGTCTCTCCGCCCACCTCGGAAAGAATGTCCACTTCAAGGCCGAGCTGTTCCAGCGCACGGGGTCGTTCAAGATCCGCGGCGTGCTCAACTGCCTGGCCGGCCTCGATCGAGAAACGTTATCCCGTGGCCTCGTCTCGATGTCCGCCGGTAATCATGCCGCCGCCCTCGCGTGCGGCGCGGCGACCTACGGCGCACCGGCGACGATCGTGATGCCCGGTCGGGCGGTGCAATCCAAGATCGATGCGACCGAACGCTACGGCGGGCGCGTGGTCCGAACCGATGGCGACCTGATGGAAGAGGTCGATCGTTTGCAGCGGGAAGAAGGGTTGACCCTGGTCCATCCATTCGACGACGCCAGGATCGTCGCCGGTCATGGGACGATCGGATTCGAGATCCTGGAGGATCTTCCCGAGGTCACCCACGTCATCGTGCCGGTCGGTGGTGGAGGACTGATCAGCGGCATCGCGGCGGCAATCCGATCCCGGCGACCCGAAGTGAAACTCTATGGGGTCGAACCGGAGAATGCCGATGGGATGGGTCAGGCGTTGGCCGCAGGTAAACCGATCTCGATCGGTCACCCTCAGACCCTCGCCGACGGCCTGGCGGCGCCATTCGCGGGAGAGCTCAATCTGCGTCATGTCCAGCGGTTAGTGGACGACGTGGTCACCGTCCGCGACGAGACGATCCTGGAAGCAATGGACTGGATCGTGACCCGCTGCAAGCTGGCCTGTGAACCGTCGGGGGCGGCGGCTCTGGCCGCTCTTCTCGAAGACAAGATCAAGCTGCCACCGACGGCCCAGGTCTGCTGCATCGTCAGCGGCGGCAATGTCGATCTCAGCCGATTGGGAACGCGCTAGCGGTGGCGGCGATGACGCCCCGCTAATCGTCGAGACCGGCGTCGCGACGCTCCTTCCGGGTGAGTTTCTCTGACATCTTTTTCTGCCACGTGGCGGCATCGCCGATCCCGCGAGATGCGGCAACACCGAACCAGCGATGGGCCTCGAGGTAGTCGACCTTGCCGTGGGCGGAGAGCCCCCGCATGTAGACGAACCCAAGTTTGTACGCCGCCATGCCGTGCCCGGCGTCGGCGGCACGTCGATAGGCCTGTTCCGCGGCTGCGAGATCGCGAGATTTTCCCTCACCGGAACCGTACGCCAGCGCGCGCTCGTACCACTGATCCGGGGTGACCGAACTCTCGACCCGCTCGACGGTGCTTTCTACGGGTTCAACGACCGTCGGTTCAACCACCGTCGGCTCGACCACCGTCGGCTCTATCGTCTTCGTGGGTTCCAGCGTCACGACGACCGGTTTCGGTTCAGAGGTCGGCGGTGGGTCGAACGGAAGAGCCAGCGTCAGCGTGAAGGGCTCTCGCTGTCGCCCTTTGATCCGTTGCACCCAGAGGTCGGCCTTCGCCGTATCCCGGATGACGCCACGCCCGTGGCGATACTTGCCGGCAAGGTTGATCTGAGCCGCGACCAGATCCTGGGCCGCCGCCCGGGCGTAGCCGTCCAGGGCCTTTCCGGGCTGTGCCTTTCCCGCGCGGCCTTCGTCCAGCAGCACGGCGAGATTGTTCTGCGCGTCGGCAAGATCGTTCTTTGCGGCACGCTTGAACCACTTGGCCGCCTGCCCGCCGTCGGACGGAAGACCCTCGCCGGTGGCGTAGGCGTAACCCACACGGTTCTGAGAGCCGGCGTGTCCCTGACTGGCCGCCGCACGGTACCAGCGGATGGCGTCGTCGAGGGATCGTGAAACACCGCGGCCGGACTCGTACAGCCTGGCTAGATTGGCCTGGGCGATGGATCGCCCCTGACGGGCCGCTTGCCGATACCAGTGCACCGCACGCTCGAGATTGACCTCGGTACCGATCCCGGCCTCGAAACATCGACCGAGGTTGTTCTGCGCCCGTGGGTTGCCGTCGGTGGCGAGACGCTCATACAGCTGAACCGCGGCGGACGGATCGCGGTAGGGTGCCGGTGCCGACTCGTAGAGCAACGCCAACCGATAGCTCGCCTCGTCGTCGCCCTGCCGGACCAGCGGTTGCCATAACTCGATGGCGACCTCGTGGTCCCCACGCTCATAGGCCTCGAGCCCGCCGTAGTAGTCGCCGCCTTCCTGGGCCAACACCGTGAGCGCCACGACCATGGACAGTGCGAAGGTCGTTGTTCTGAGTCCGAGTCGCATCCTGACCTCGCTGGTTCCCACCATGATAGTACGGGTTCCAGCCGCTTTGGTAGGATGGGGCGACGTCATGACTGCACCACGTTCAGACAACGCTTTCTCGAATGCGACGCTCCGCTCGCTGGTGGATCTGATGCCCCACGGGACGGCGGTCACCAGTTTCCCCGACGGCATCGTGCGGTACATCAATCGGCGTTTCACTCTGGAGACCGGTTACACAACGGAAGCGATCGTCGGAAAGACGAGCCTGCAGATGCTCTGGATCAACCAGTCCGATCGCAAGCGTCTTCTCGAGCAGATGGTTGAGTCTGGCTCTATCCGTCACTTCCAGGCGTCGATTCGTTGTGCGAACGGCGAGACCCGCATCTTCGACATCTGCTCCGAGTGGATGGAGGTCGAAGGGCAACGCTGGATCATCTCGACCTCCTTCGATGTATCGGAATCCCGCGAGACGCTCGATTCGCTTCATCGCGCGGCCGAGCGGTATCGCACCTTTGTTCAACAGTCTCGCGAGGGGATTGTCCGCTACGAGTTTGATGAACCCATCCAGACCGATATACCGGTCGACGAGCAGGTGACCCGCCTCCTGCGTTCGGGGCGTGTCGCCGAATGTAATGACGCCTTCGCACGCATCTATAGCTATCCAAGCGCCGCCGATATGGTCGGTACGTCGGTTGAGTCCGTCATGCGAAGCGGCACCGATCAACCTGCGAATCAGGTGAAAGCGTTCGTCAAGAACGGCTATCGCGACGACGCGTTCGAACTCGAGCTGACGTCGGGGAGCGGCGAGCCGCTCTGGTATACGGGAACCAGCCTCGGTATCACCGAGGGCGGGATGCTCACGCGAGTCTGGAGCACCCGTCAAGACGTCACGGGGCGACGTCGTGCCGAACTGGCACTGGATCGTCGAGAAGCGTTCTTCAAGATGGTGATCGACAACGTACGCGATCTGATTACGGTTGTGGACGATCAGATGTGCGTTCAATACATCTCGTCATCGGTCGAGGCAGCCCTGGGCTACGACATGATCGACAGTCTCGGTCATAGCATCGCCGAATACATCCATCCGGACGATCTACCCGTCGCCTCCAAGAAACTCGCTCAGCTGCTGGATGTTCCGGACCGCTCCGATGTGTTGGTCGCGCGACTTCGAACGAACGACGGCAATTGGCGTCACTTCGAAACGGTGGGCAGCTCACATCGGGATAGTGAAGGTCGTGTCGCCGTTTCCCTATGTTCCCGTGATATTACCGACAAACAGCAGCTTGAAGAACGTCTGAGGCAGGCTCAGAAACTCGAGGCGATCGGTCATCTCGCCGGTGGCGTAGCCCACGACTTCAACAATCTCCTGACGGTGATCGCCGGCTTCGCGGACGTTATCGAGCGGCAGGAGTCGATGACCGAGAGCGTGCGCGAGGCGGTAACCGAGATCCGTCATGCGAACGACCGTGGGGCAGATCTGACCCAACAGCTCCTCGCCTTCGCACGGAAGCAGGTTCTCCAGGCGAAACCAGTGACGCTGGAGTCCGTGGTACTCGATATGGAGGGTCTTCTGCGGCGTTTGATCGGTGATCACATCGTGTTGAAGACAGAGTTGTCGACGACACCCCTGGTGTTTCTTGCGGACCGCGGACAACTTGAACAGGTATTGATGAACCTCGCTCTCAACGCCCGCGATGCCATGATCGGGGGTGGTTCGATCTTCGTAAAGACAGGTGGCGTCACGATCGACGACACGCGTCATACCCGGCTGACGGTCACCGACGACGGCTGTGGGATGGACGAGGCGACTCGACGACGGGTCTTCGAGCCGTTCTTTTCGACCAAGGCGTCGGGAAAGGGAAGTGGACTGGGGCTTGCGACGGTTTACGGCATCGTGGAGCAGAGCGGCGGCTCGATCGCCGTCGAGAGCACGCTCGGGAGCGGAACCTCGGTAACGGTCAACTTTCCGCTCAACGCCCTTCCCGGCGACGATGCGTATCCAGACTACGTAGTGACAGCGACATCCCAGGACGACGGCGGAGTCGAGCGCATTCTCATCGCCGAGGACGACGCGGCGATTCGTCGCGTGATCTGTCAGGCCCTGGAGCAGCGTGGATACTACGTGGAGAGTGTGCCCACCGGGGACGCGGCCTGGGCCCGGTTGAACGCGGCCGCCGAGCCTTTCGACCTGCTCCTGACCGACGTCATGATGCCGGGTATCAGCGGGGTCGAGCTGGCGACTCGGGTTCGCGAAACCTACCCCGATCTTGTCGTGCTGTACATGACGGGATTTGCGGCGGGTCAGCTGGAACCCGGGGAGACCGATCTACTGCAGAAGCCGTTCAGGCCCGACGAACTGCTGCGAAGAATTCGCCAGGAGTTGGATCGTCGCGATCGGGCTAACGGTTGAACTTCTTCGCGCGCCAGTAACGCGTTCCGGAGATGTCGGCCTGAAGCATCAGGCCCGCGTCGGTCATCTGAAAGATCGCGACACCGTTGGTGAAAGTCGTCTCCTTGTTGGCTCCGGCGCGGCCGGCGACCGCGTTGGCTCCCGCCTGGGCATGCCAACCGTTGTTCGTGAAGTTGGTGTATGCCGTCTCGTCCTGGAACATGAACACGACCTGAAAGAACTGCAGCCCCAGACCGAGATTGAGTCCGCCGGACCCCATCTTCATGTAGAGCTTGGTGTTGGCCTGACGATTCACGGCCACACCACGCCCTCCGCCACCGGTGATTCCCAGGGAAACCTTCGTATTGTCGAAGACCGCATAGCCGTAGCTCTGCTCGAACAGCTCTCTGGCGCGAGGGCTCTTTTCGAACAGTCGATTCAACGAGAAATCGGCGATCTGGTCGATCTTGGCCTTCTTGAGGGCGACTTTCTCGGGATTTGCGGCGACAGCCGGCGCGGCAGCCGAGAGCACCAACGCGGAGATGAACACGAGTACGGCGATACGCTTCATGAAGAATCCTTTTTGCGACGAGACGGAATCGCATTCCGATTGTAGCCCGAATCCATAGCCTCCTGCATTTTGCCCCTCCCGGTCCGTCGTGTACGGTGGACGCCATCATGGGTGAGCGAGAGTTTCAGGCGTGGACGGGAAGCCGCGATCGAGAGATGGTCGATCGGCTTGCCCATAGGATCATCCACGACCTCAACAACCTGATGACCGCCACGCTGGGTTATTCCCAACTTGCGGCCGACGCGACGATCCAGGATCTAGGCGAGGAAGCGCGAGACGAGGCGCTGGCCGCGGTCGGTCTCGCGTGCGAACAGGCTTCCGGCCTCACGCACGCTCTGAGCCTCGTGATGGGTGAATCGGACACGACGATCGATGCGGTGGATGGGTACACGGTCACGGGTTGCCTTCGGGACTTCTGGCCGATCCTGCATCGGCTTCTTCCGTCTGTCGAGATTCCGGAGGATTTCGGCTCCGGGATGAACAGCCCGGTTGTCCCGGGCTCGCCACGACAGCTACACGTGGCACTGGTCTCGTTCGTCATGTATCTGCGACGGGCGATCCTGAAGGGCTCCTCGATTCTGATGGAAACCCACCGATCGCGGAGCCGATTGGTGTTGAGTTTCCGCGTCTGTGAGATGTCGACACCCGCAAACACTCGCGCCTACACCGAACTGGAAATGGCCAACACGCTCCTGCACGAAGAAGGTGCCACGCTGGATGTGCAGCAGGATGGATCGGATGAACTCCTGTCGATCTCGCTGAACATCGAATCGTGGCATGAGCAGGCCACCTCGACCGAGACGTCGCGAGAGTGCGCCGAGGTGTCCGGCGAGTCGGTTCTGGTCGTGGAGCCGCGACGTCACATTCGCGAGATCATCAAGGCCGAGTTACACGTCGCGGGCTACCGAACGGACTGCGTCTCGCAACTGAAACTCGACGCAACCGCAGATACGGATCTCTTGAAGGAGACGCAACTACTGGTCGCGACGTTTCAGGGGAGTGTGGAGGATCACGACGTTCGTTCCTGGGTCGACGAAATCCGTCGGCTACGCCCGGATCTGCCTCTGGTTCTGATCGCGGACTTCGATCCGGAAACGGACGGACTTGAGCAGGTTGTCGTCCTGCGCAAACCCATCCGTCTTCCTGACCTGACACGTGTTGTGGGTCTCACGCTCGGGCGTTCCGGTTCCGACTAGCTTCCGCTGGCGATCACCGCGACCAGTTCGAGATCGAACGTCAACGCAGCGCCGGGGAGAATCTTCGGCGGGGAACCCCGCTCGCCGTACGCGATATCGGACGGACAGGTGATCCGTGCCTTCCCGCCGGCTTTCATTCTCTTGAGCCCCTCGCTGAAGCAACGGACCACGCCGCTCATCGAGAACTCCGCAGGTGCACCGCCGAGGGACGAATCGAAGACCGTGCCGTCTCGGAGAGTTCCGTGATAGTGGACGCGGACTCGGTCTTCCATCGTCGGCATGTCGCCTTCGCCGACCTCGAGTTCTTCGTAGACCAGTCCGGAATCGGTTTGAACCGCACCGGGCCGCTTGGCAGTCTCCACCACGTACGCGGCGCTCAAGTCCTTCTCTTTCGCCTGAGCGACCTTGATCTGCTCCGTTACGAAGGTCTGAACTTTTTCCGCATACGCCTGAGCGTCCACCTTGGGCTCGTTCTTCAGCGCGCCGTCGCGTAGTCCCTCGACCATCGATTCGACCTGGCGGCTATCGAGTCCAAGAGGGATGACCTGGCGTGCGAGGAGCATGCCGATGCTGTACAGGATCTTGTCTTCATCGCCTGCGTCGGTTGACGCGGGTTCGCTCGGTTTGTCCGATTTGGGCTCGGGGCTCTGGGCCCATGCAGGGATCACCAGAAACACCACCAGTAGTACGAGCAACAGCTTCTTCACTTCGAATCTCCCGTTTAGTCCACGCCGGCAAGCCCCGGTCGCAGCGAAGTATTGTCCCTGAAATCAGGGATTACCGCCACGTTGGGGCCCGTGGCTCATCAATCGAGTAAGACCGAAAGGGCCTCTGCCAACCGAAAAACCGACAATGGCGACGATCCCTCGGCCTTGTTGTTGACGATGACCAGGACGCTGTGGCCGGCAAGGACGTTCTCCTCGCAGGCGGCCGTCAGCGCCGATCGGGTACCCGGGTCCTCGTCGACGAGTTGGTCGAAGGGTTCGTACCGTTCGATCGCGGCCTCGTAGCCGAGACCGGAGTGCAGCATCCATCGAGCGGTCAGCGGCGTGGCCTCGGTCTGTCCCAGTAACTCTCGTTGTCGCTGAAGCGGTGGCATTCGCGAGTGGAGGCTGTAGCAGATGTGAACACCTTGATCCGTCAACGCTGTCGCGAGATTCGGGAACAACAGCGACTCGTCCCGCAGCTCTACCGCATACGATGGCCCACGCGGAAGCTCGGCGAAGAACGACTGCAGACGCTCCAGAAACCGCTCCGGCTGTTTGAGGATCTGCGGACCGAGAGGCGGAAACTGAAATACGAGTCGTTCACCCGTCTCCTCCAGGCCTTCCATAAACGGTTGGACAACCTGATCGGTGGTCCAGTGGGGATCGAGAAAGAGGGGATTGGACTGTCGACTTGCAAGACGCGGAGAACAACAGTCCCGAGTCGCCTTGACGAGAAACCGGAAGTCCTCGGGCACCTGCTGGCGATAGGTCGCCAACTCGTCGGCCGTGACCGGTCGATAGTACGTGCGATCGATCCCCACCGTGTTGAGGAGCGGGTGCTTCGCGTAGGCCTGCAACCCGACTCGCGCCAGGGTCTGTTTCGAGGACTTGCGATCGTAGACCAGTCCCTCCCAACCGGGGAAGCTCCACGACGACGTACCGAAGCGAACGTTGGACGGTAACGAGCGTGCGATGTCGGCGAGTTTCGGCTCCACCGCAACCGCTTCGACGGTCTTGCTGGGCGGGACGGGTTTGCCGAACAACGACCTCTGGCGATCATCGTTTTTCATCTTCAAGCCAGTATAGTGGCAGGCATGACGATGAGCCTCTACGTCTACCCCGGTGGTGATGGTCTCGTGTCGGTCTCGCCACCGTGCGTGAAGGTCGACCTGGCTCTGCAGCGTCTTGGATTGCCATTCGAAGTGATCGTGTTGACCTCCGGGAAACAGGCGGATCGTCACAGCCCGACCGGTCGACTTCCCAGCTTGAAGATGGGCGACGAGACGATCGCCGAGTCCTGTCGAATACTCGACCGGTTGGAGAAGGACTATCCCGAGTCCGATCTCTGGATCCAGGATGAGAACCAGCGGACGATCGATTATCTCTGGGACCGCGTCGTCAACGATCATCTTTACTGGCACGGATTCTACCTCCGCTGGGTACAGCCGACGACAGCACGTCGCTTTCTCGAAGCATTGCTTCGACCGGCACCGGCCTCGATTCGTTTTCTCGCACCGTTGATCCTGCCGCGAACGATGCGGAAACGGGCGATGGCCGTCGGCGTGGGACGACGCTCTGCCGAGGACGTTCTGGAGACCATCGCGACGGACTACGGCCGCGTGGCCGCCGCGATCGGTCGCGGTCCGTTCCTGCAGGGGCGTCCCACGCCCGCCCGGGGCGATCTGGCCCTGGCGTCCCTCGTCGTGCAGGCGGGCTACCATGACACGCTTCCACAGGTCATGGAGATCGTGAAGAGTCGTCGCGAGTTGATCGATCATGCCGTCGCGGTCTTCGAGGCATGTGGATCCCCGGTCCCGCGCTGGATTCAGGCAGAGCGTTCGTGAAACTCGAGCGACCGCTGTGGACTCTGATCCATCTGACCGTCCTGCTGACCGGTGGTTGCGCGCTGACCTACCAGGTTGTCTGGCAACGCTACCTGTCCCGGCTCGCCGGCAGCGATAGTCTCGCGACGGCCGTGGTCCTGGCCGTCTTTCTCGGCGGACTCTCCGTCGGATATCTGGTCTGCGGACGATGGTCCCGTCGGCTTCGTCGCCCGTTGTGGACCTACGGAATCCTCGAGATCGGCATCGGCGGCTGGGCACTTCTTTTCCCGTGGTGGTTCTCGATCGTCGAGCGCCTGACCGCCGGTTGGAGCTTCGCAGCGCCCGGGTGGCTGGTGATTCAGGGAACCGTCGGAGCCATACTCCTGGTGGGCCCCCCGACGGTATGGATGGGAGCCACGGTGCCGATGCTGACTCGTGGACTCGTCCGCGATCTGGAGCGGGCCACCGGCACCCACGCACGGCTGTACGCATGGAACACCCTGGGCGCGTTCGTCGGGACGTTGCTCGCCGGATTCGCTCTGATCCAACTGTATGGATTGCCCGGCACCTTGAAGCGCGCGGCGATCGTCAATCTGATCGTTGGGGGTATCTGGCTTGTGCTCGACCGGTGGGATATCGGTCGACGTCTTCACGACTCTAGACCCACAACCACGTCCCCCCCGATCGGGGTGTCGATCGGTGAGCGTCGTCTGCTGTGGACCCTGGCGCTCCTGTCCGGCGTCTATTTCATGTTGTTCGAATCGTTGTTCGTGCGAATCCTGAAACTGACGATCGGCGCGTCGTCTTACAGTTTTTCGCTGGTCGTTGCAGTCTTCATCGCTTCGATCGCGGTGGGTTCGTTCTGGGTCGCCCGGCGTCCACGTGTCTCACTTGCCACGGCGGCGTTTTCGTTATCGATTGCGTTGCTCGGCCTGGGCCTGCTTTTCATGACGCTCGATCGGTGGCCGTATCTGGCCCATGTCGTCCGCATCGGCTTCTCCGGCTCGATCGAGGCGATGATCTTCTATTACTCCCTGGTGTTCGTCGTGCTGACAGTCGTCCTGATCGTGCCCGTCGCAGCCATGGGTGCGGTCCCCCCGATCCTGTTCGACCGCCTGAAGGGCGAGCTTGAGGATCTCGGGTCCGCATCGGGGGGGCTGCTTGCATGGAACGCCCTCGGCAACCTGCTGGGTGGCCTGATCGGCGGCTATCTCTTGTTTGCGTATCTCGGAATCGGGGAAGTGTTCGTCGTCGGTCTTCTTCTGGTGGCGCTCTCCGTCGGGCTGACGATCCGTTGGTTGAGCTTCCGTGGTCGCCTACTCGCCATCGTTGCTCTGACGTTGGCCGTGTTCGTCAGCGTGACCTTTCCCTACGACCCCTTGCGGTTTGCATCCGGAACATTTCGAATTCGTTCGCCCCTCGACTACTCCCACGATGGGGCCAGCGAGTTCTATCGACAGTTCTACGAGAGTCGCTCGGTGCTGGCCTACGTGGACGACCCGACGGGGACCTTCTCGGTGATCGAGAACCCGCGGCCGGAGGAGACGCTGGCGCTTCGCTTCCCGGCGCTGGCGGCGGCCCTGATCGAGCAACTGGGATCGTCGGGCGAGTCCCGACCGAGATCGGTTCTGGTCAACGGCAAGTCCGATTCCAGCACCTACTTCGATCGAGAGACACTTCGATTAGCCGCGCATATCCCGGCCCTCCTGGTGCAGGAGCCTCGCTCGGCGTTCGTCATCGGGCTCGGAACGGGAGTCACCGCCGCGGAGTTGACGCTCCACCCGGGGATGAAGGACGTGACCGTGGCAGAGATCGCCCCTGCCGTCGTGGACTTCCTCCCGCACTTCCGTGCGGCCAACCGAGATCTCGAGCATAACGATCGCGTTACGATCGACGTCGGTGACGCACTTCGCATCCTCCGTCGCTCCGATAGCCGATGGGACATCATCACGTCGGAACCCAGTAACCCCTGGGTCACCGGTGTGGATCAGCTGTTCAGTCGGGACTTCTATCGACTGGTCAAGAGTCGATTGGAAGACGGTGGCGTGTTTCTGCAATGGATCCAGCGATACGCCACCAACGAACAGATCATGGCCCTCGTCATGCAGACCGTCCGCAGCGAGTTTCCCCACGTCTATCTGTTCCGCACGGCAAGCGGCGACGATCTGCTGCTTGCGACGGAGACCGCATTGACCCCCGCGCGGTTTGCGGCGGTCGATGACCGAATGACGCATTCAACGGATCTTGCCGCGTCGCTGGCCGACGTCGGCATCGACTCTGCGGCAGCGCTCCAGGCCCTTCTGGACGACGACGCGTTGGCGGCGGCTCTACAGCGCGAGATTCCCGGTATTGAGACACTGGATCATCCCAGATTGCACTATCTCTCCGGTCAGGCGTTCTTCCGTGGTGCGTCCATCGACGAGGAACGAGCGCTTCTTGGCTACTGATCTGTCATACTCGTCCCATGCTTGAGTTGATCTGCACCCGAACGTGAAGCACCTGTCGTAAGGCGGTCGCCTTACTCGAGCAGGAAGGGATCGAGTACCGCTATCGCGAGTACCGAAAGGAACCGCTGTCGGACGGCGAGATCCGCACGATCCTCGGGGCGCTCGGCGTCTCCGCCGGGGCGTTGTTACGCAAGCGAGATGCGGCCAACAAGGAACTCGGCCTGACCGGGGACGAGCCCGAAGACCAGCTCATCGCGCACATGGTGGAACACCCCACCCTGCTCCAGCGCCCGATCGGTGTCTACCGCGGGCGCGCCGCCATCGGGCGTCCACCCGAAAAGCTGCTGGAGTTGGTCGGCGACGGCTAACGAGTCACGACGCCGATCGGACAGCTGACGCCCGTACCGCCGAGGCCACAGTAACCACCCGGGTTTTTTTCCAGATAGCGTTGGTGGTATTCCTCGGCCGGATAGAACGTGGGTGCATCCTCGATCTCTGTCGTGATCGTGTCGAAACCGGCTTCCGTTAGCTGCTGTTGGTAGGCATCTCGCGATGCCTGTGCCACGCGGACCTGATCGTCATCGTAGGTGTAGATGGCCGATCGGTACTGACTGCCGATATCGTTTCCCTGCCGATGGCCCTGGGTCGGGTTATGGCTCTCCCAGAACAGCTGGAGTAACGCCTCGTAGGTAACGACCGTCGGATCGAAGACGACGTGGACGACCTCGGCGTGACCGGTGTTTCCGCCACACACCTGTTCGTAGCTCGGATTCTCCGTCGTCCCACCGGCATAACCGACGGCGGTCTTCACCACGCCGTCGCACTGCCAGAACTTTCTCTCGGCACCCCAGAAACATCCCAAACCAAACATCGCCTGTTGGGTCATTTTCCGCTCCCCTTGAATCGATCGGATTCGTCGGCGAACAGAACGTTGAAGCTGGTCAGCGATCCATAGCAACCCGTCAGGTGCGACTGGAGCTTCAGCTTGACCTCCGACGGTAGGTCCGCCGCGTTGATCTGTTGCTCCATGACCCGCAGCCGGTTGCGAAGCATGACGATCTTGCTGAAGAAAGTCTCGATCGGCCAGCTCTTCTCCTGAACGCCTTCCTCGGCAGGACGCAAGACCATCTCGCCCCCACGCCACCGATCTGCGGGGACCACCGGCGTAAGGCCGGTCTCTTCTCGGATGACCTGCCTCAGCATCATCTCCAGGTCGGCGCTGTTGACGCCGGCTCCACTCTCTTCCACGCCGAGGCTCCTTTCCCGTTCGCTTACCAGGGGGAACGGTTGTCCGGTGAATTGTGTTCCCGAGGAACGGCTTGTGGCGGACCGAGGTCGGGGACGGTTGGTCCAGCGCTCTGCGCCACCGCGGTAGTTGTGCTGACTTTGGCAGTAGTCGCAGATCACTCGGGCCGGTCGATCGGGCGACGGACCCACGAGGACCGTGTGTCGCCGGACGATCTTGCACGACCGACAGAGGTCGTCGGCGTAGGCACCTGCCCTGAGATCCGTCGGTTCAGCCATCGTCACTCCTCGCGCCATTATCGCGAAAACCGCCACTCGGCGCCCGTCGAGTCGATTCGATAGGTTAGGATCGCCCCCGTGCGAGAAGGAACCTTACCGGAGAATCCCCGCCTACGTCTCCGGTATGAATACCTCTACACCGGCCTGGCGGCGACGTTCGCGACCCTGGTGATCTTGACCAACACGGCCGGCGTCAAGCTGTTCACTGCCTTTGGTCTCACTCTGCCCGTGTCGATTCTCTGGTACCCACTCACGTTCCTGGTCACCGACGTGGTCTCCGAGGTCTATGGATCCCGACGAGCTCGATTCCTGGTCGTGGTGGGGTTCGGGATGAGCCTGCTGCTTCTCGGGTTTTCACAGATCGGCATCGCCCTGCCGGTCTCGCCCGCCTACCCGCTGCAGGACGCGTACGTCGGAATCTTCGGTCCCATCTGGCGACTTCTGTTCGGCTCGATGGCGGCCTATCTACTGGCGCAGATGATCGATGTCCGCCTGTTTCACTTTTTCAAGCGACTGACCGGTGGCAAACATCTGTGGTTGCGCAACAACGGCTCTACGATGATTTCCCAGTTCGTCGACTCCGTGACGGTCAACATGATCTTCCTGTACAAGAATCCGGCGGTGTTCACTGGCACTCTCGGCGATCTCGTCGGCATCATCCTGGCGGTCTACGGGGTCAAGGTTGCGATTGCCGCGCTGGACACGCCGATCTGCTATCTGGGTGTTCGACTTGCCGAACGGTATACGGGCGTCACGGCGTCAACGGTCGGGTGACAGTGACCCGCGAGCAATCGTGTGGTCATGTCTGGCACAGGCCCCCAACCGGTTGTTTCGCTACATCGAACAAGAGAATCCAACTTCACGAACAGTTCCTCGTCAATATCCTGGGACGGTGGAGGAGACGCGACGAGCATTGAACAGATTCAATCAAGAACGTCACTCGGCTGTTCTTCGCAGTTTCCGGAGTGCGTCATCATCATCGGCGCCGTCGAGAACGTCAATCGGGTTGGAGCCACGTGGAGCGATTCGCGACTCAGGTATCTCCCAAAAACGATCAAGCTTGGCCGTTCTCGGTTTTTTTGCAGAAATCCCTAAACACCGATGCAAATCGTTCCCGCTCGACAAGCGTCTCTATTCCAACAATATTCAATTCTGGCCCAAGGTATCAACCATGAGAGCGAGACAGGATGAAGTATTCGTCTTCAGCAACATCGCTAATTGCAATTGCGTGCAGCCTACTTCTGGCAGCGACCACAAGCTGTGAAGGGCGTGACCCGAGAGAGCAGATGACCCCACTCGAGTACATATACAAGGGTGTCGCACGAGAAATGCGAGACCCAATGCTTTGCTACAAGATCTCACCAAGCGCCACCGATTCGTACCCGTTAGCGACGAGTGGCATACAAATAATGTTGGTCCGGTCCGATTGTCTGGATGACGTTGCCCTCGCAACTCGCAACCCGGACCTGTGCGACGAGGTAGTCCCCGTCAGCACGTCACTGCTGGATGGAAGCGCGATCAACGCCGACAACTGTCGTAGTCGAATTGCGTCGGGACGCAATCCAGACGGGATTATCGGCGAGGATAGAGAACTGATTCTGCGATTGCTCGGATACATCTCAGAATCTGAACCCGTTGGCGAGAGTGCCGACAGAGCCAAGCTGTTCAATTTGCACGCAAGGTCCCCAGATTTTTCGCGAAGGGCGGCTGAATTGCCCGATTTCACAAGCGGAATTGACGAGGCGAGAAACGATGCGTACATGCTTCTGCCGTACTGCCGTGACAACCCGCGGACTCGCGACGGTGGGTGCAAGTTGCTCGACTGCGCCCTGATCCGAGATGCAGAAGACCGCTTCGCGCAGTGCGGCTACTAACCGACTTAGTTAGACGGCCGATCCATCTAGAGTGCGCGACAGATTGTCGATCACGGGCACGCCTGCGGGTTTCCGACTAGGCCAGTATCCCGGGCGTCTCCGGTAGTCTCCACGTCATACGTTTCACCACCACCTAGCGAACTGTATACGGTGCGCAGGAGAAACCACAATCCCTCGCCAGGCTGCACAATAGACGACTCACTCAACTGCAAAGCAGGAACATTGTCCCCAACACATGATTCTGCCGACAGGGAAAAATCTCCAGAGCTTGCTCGCAGCACGCCCAAATCGCCCCTGACGACGTCATACCCAATCGCGTTCGACGACGCAGGCCACAAGAGCTCAGACCCTGCGTGCTCCAGTATCATTGGAAGACTTTCGACAACAACAATAGCCACAACACTCAAGCCCTGCGCGGAGATGTTGATGCCCGTCGACCCGACTGCCGCCGCCGAAACGACTCCGGCGTAATCGACTGTTGCGACGCCGATGAAGAACGAACACAACATCGCGATACAGACGACGGACCAGTTACGTGATCGAATGCGGAAGTCTCTCATTAAGCCTCCGACTGCAAGCTGTGTTGAAGCGAGTTATGAGCGGTGTCGCTGTCTTTCATCGATTGTAGGCGACGCGAATCGGGTCAGCCACGACATTCACGATCGGCGCGGTCTATTCGCCGCGCGAACTCCGATCCGAATAGGAACATCGAGAATCGGCCCGAGGAGAAGCAGTACTTCAACGGACCTGGTGTCAACGCGCCGTCGTGAACCTGTTTCCTAGTCAAACTGCCAGGGACCGCGATGGGTCGGAGTTGCAAGCAGCTCCTCGAGCCGTCGCATGAATTTCTCGCGGGGCCACAGCTCGGCACCCATGCTCAGCAGGTGATCGTTCTCGACCTGGCAGTCCAGTAACGGCATCCTCCACGTCGCAAGCTGTTCGATCAACGTGACCAGCGCGACCTTCGACGCATCGCGCTCATGGGAGAACATCGACTCGCCGAAGAACATCGAGCCCAGCGACACGCCGTAGAGTCCACCGACAAGATCTTCCCGCGACCAGACTTCGACCGAGTGCCCCAGGCCGAGGCGATGGAGTTCGCGGTAGGCGTCGAGCATCGCCGTGGTGATCCAGGTCCCGGCCTGCCCCTCCCGAGGCGTGACCGCACATGCCTCGATGACGTCATCGAAGTTTTGATCGAGGGTGACGTTGAAGCGACCGGAATCCACCGTGCGTCGCAATCGACGGCTGACCTTCAGTGAGTCGGGTGTCAACACGCAGCGGGGGTCGGGGGCGTGCCACAGGATCGGATCACCCTCGCTGTACCAGGGGAAGATTCCCGACATGTAGGCCGCGATCAGCCGCTCGGGACTGAGGTCGCCACCGATCGCCAGCAGGCCATCCTCCGCCTCGTCCACCGGAGGAAAGATCGGTTCTTCGGGAAGACGATAGACCGGCATCGATCAGTTGGCGTCGGCCGGTTCCTTCTCCGCCGAGTGATCCTCGGGAGTCGGGTCGATCCGGAATGTCAACTCGTTGCCGTCGTGATCGATGGCGACGGTCCCGCCGTGTTCGAGTTTCCCGAACAGAATCTCGTCGGTCAGTCGGTCACGCACATCGGTCTGGATCAATCTGGCCAGCGGTCGTGCGCCGAAACGGGGGTCGTAGCCCTTGCGGGCCAGATAGGTCCGTGCCGCAGGCTCAAGCTGAAACGCGATCCGCCGCTCTCTCAATTGTCCTTCCAGTTCGAGGATGAACTTGTCGACGATCCGCTCCATCACGTTCTCGGGGAGTGGATTGAAGGAGACGATGGCGTCGAGGCGATTGCGGAACTCGGGGCTGAACACCTTCTCGATGGCGGTCATCGATTTGGAGCGGGCGTCCTGGGCCTCGTTGTCCTGGAACCCGATCCCACGCATGCTCATCTCCCGTGACCCCGCGTTGGACGTCAGGATCAGCACGGTATGACGGAAGTCGGCCTTGCGGCCGGTGTTGTCGGTCAGCGTCGCGTGGTCCATCACCTGCAGGAGAATGTTGAACATGTCGGGGTGGGCCTTCTCGATCTCGTCGAGAAGCACGACGCTGTACGGATGGGTCCGCACGGCGTCGACCAGAAGCCCCCCCTGCTCGAAGCCGACGTATCCCGGAGGGGCGCCGATGAGGCGAGCGACGGCATGCTTTTCCATGTACTCGCTCATGTCGAACCGGATGAACTCGTTGCCGAGATGTCGTGCGAGCTGTTTGGCCAGCTCGGTCTTGCCGACACCCGTAGGACCGGTAAACAGGAACGATCCTGCCGGTCGATCGGGGTGTCCAAGACCGGCCCGCGCTCTTCGGGTGGCGGCCGACACGCTCTTGACCGCCGCGGTCTGACCGAAGACCACCCGATTGAGAGAGTCCTCGAGGGATCGCAGCCGCTCCTTGTCGGAGACCGTCGCCTGGGTCTCGGGGATGCGCGCCATGCGTGAGACGACTCGCTCCACGGAGGGTACATCGATCTCGATGGTCTCATCGTCGCCGGACGCCAGCCTCAGCATCGATCCTGCCTCGTCGATGACATCGATGGCGCTGTCCGGAAGGCGATACTCACGAAGGTGTCGTTGGGCGAGACGCACGGCCGCCTTCAGCACCGAATCGGAATAGATCACGTTGTGGTGTTCTTCGTAGCGCGGCTTGAGCCCGTCGAGAATCCGGAACGTCTCCTCGATACTCGGCTCGTCGATGACGATCTTCTGCAGTCTTCGATGGAGTGCACGGTCCTTTTCGAGATGCTTGAACTCCTCGAAGGTCGTGGCGCCGATGACGCGCACTCGGATATCCGTCAGAACGGGTTTGATCAGGTTGGCCAGATCCATCGTGCCGCCTGTCGTCGCGCCGGCACCGATCATGGTGTGAAGCTCATCGATGAAGAGGATCGGCCGAGGGTGCTGCTCCAGTTGTCCGATCAACGCCTTGAAGCGTTCCTCGAAGTCGCCGCGGTAGCGGGTGCCGGCCAGCAGGGCCCCGGCATCCAACGAGAAGATCTCGGCGCCTTCCAGGAGTTTGGGCACTTCTTCGCCCAGGAGTCGCTGGGCCAATCCCTCGACCATCGCGGTCTTTCCGACTCCCGCCTCGCCGACGAAGACCGGGTGATTCTTGCGACGTCGGCCCAGCACCTCGAGGGCCCGTTCGATCTCGCGATCGCGACCGACCAGAGGATCCAGGAGACCCGCTCGTGCGCGCTCGCTGAGATTCGTCGCGTACATCTCCAGCGGGTTGGCCGCGGGTCCCTCACCTTCCTCCAGACCGTCACCGGCGCTGGCGTGTCGTTCGCCCGAACCGGGTAGCGGCACCTTCGCGATGCCGTGGGAGATGTAGTTGAGAATGTCCAGCCGTGTCACACCCTGGGACTTCAACATGCCTGCGGCGCGGGAGTTCGTCTCCTGCAGCAGGGCGGCAAGCGCGTCACCGACACCGGCCTCGCTTCGACCCGAACTGTGGATATGTAACGCCGTGGTCTGCAGGACCCGCTGGAACGCGCGGGTCTGAACCGGCTCGCCCTCGGCGTCCTTCGGAAGAACTTCCGCCTCATCCTCGAGGAACGACTTCAGCTCCTTCTTCAGGCGTGGGAGATCGGTGCCGCAGGCGGCCAGAACTTCCTCGCCCTCGGGATCGTGCAGAAGTGCGTAGAGCAGATGTTCCAGACCCAGGTGGGCATGACGTCGGGAGTCCGCCTCGCGGTAGGCGATTCCAAGGACGAGTTCCAGATTAGAACTGAACATGACCTACTCCTTCTCGACGGTTGCGCGAAGAGGGAACCCCTCTTCCTGTGCCTGGTCCATGACGAGACTCGCTTTCGTCTCTGCGATCTCGTGGGAATAGACGCCGGCGACACCGATCCCTTCCTGGTGAACTTTCATCATGACGCTGTAGGCCTCGGCCGGAGACAGATGGAAAACCGACTCCAGCACTTCGAGGACAAATTCCATCGTCGTGTAGTCATCGTTATGGATCACCACCTTGAACTGTGGAGGGCGCCCAGTCCTCTCCTGCTTCTCGGTCAGCAGGTCGGATTTTCGGTCGGTGCCCTTCTTGGTCATATGCGGTCAGTCTAAGTCCCTGTACCCGGTTCGTGCCATCGCTCCCGGCCGACGAACCGGTGCCACCCTGGTCAGTAGGGGCTGAGAGGGGATAAGATCGGGGTTTCAATCCGGCAAGTAGAGGGTTCTCACGATGCGTTCGATCCGATCCAGGTCTCGATGGGTTTTCCCCCTGCTCTTCCTCCTGGCCGCCGGCTGTACCCCACCGGGGGACGACGGCTCGTCGGAATCCAGCGGACCCTCTTCCCCTCCGCAGCTGACGCTGACGGCCGATGCCGACGAGGCCGCTCAGGTCATCGACGCCGCGACCCTGGAGTCGATGATCGCGTCGCTGGCGGACGACTCGCTGGCCGGGAGAGGCCCTGCCACCGAGGGGGATCAACTCACCCGGACCTATATCGCCGAGGCATTGGCGGAATGTGGCTTCGAGCCTGGAGCCGCCGACGGCAGCTGGGAACAACCGGTCGAACTGGTCGGCCTGACCTCGCACATGCCCAAGGAGTGGACCTTCAACTCCGAGAACGACACGCTGTCGTTGGACTTCTGGGACGACTACATCGGCAACACGGGTGTGCAGGAACCCTCCGTCTCGATCGACGACGCGGAGCTGGTCTTCGTCGGTTACGGCATCACCGCCCCTGAAGAGGATTGGAACGACTACAAGGATGTGGACGTCCGCGGGAAGATCCTCGTGATGCTCAACAACGATCCGGACTGGGATCCCGATCTGTTTGCCGGATCTCGTCGGCTGTACTACGGCCGCTGGGACTACAAGTACGAGTCCGCGGCAAAAGCCGGTGCCGTCGGCGCGATCATCATTCACACGACACCCTCGGCCGGGTATCCTTTTCAGGTCGTTCAGACATCGTGGACCGGCGAGCAGTTCGAGGCCCCTGCCGGCAACGAGCCGCGGGTAAGACTGACGGCGTGGGTCACCGACGAAGCGGCAGGACGTCTGGCCCGGCTGGGAGGTTTGGACCTCGACGAACTGATCGCCTCGGCCCACTCCCGGGACTTCCGTCCCGTCTCGCTGAACGTCCGAAGCTCGATCGCCTTCGAGTCCACCGTCAACGAGGGAACTCACACCGCCAACGTGCTGGGCATCTTGCCGGGTAGCGACCCGGAACTTGCCGACGAGCTGGTCGTCTACACCGCGCATCACGATCATCTGGGTATCGGTGCCACCGACGCCGACGGCGATTCGATCTACAACGGTGCCCGGGACAACGCTTCGGGTGTCGCGACGGTCCTCGCCATCGCAAGGGCCTTCTCCGCGCTCGAGGAGCGCCCGCGACGGAGCGTATTGATGTTGCTGGTGGCCGCCGAGGAGCAGGGTCTGTTGGGTTCCGAGGCCTATACCAACGATCCGACGGCGCACCCGGGCAACCTGATGGCGAATATCAACTTCGATGCGGTGGCGATCTTCGGACGGACGACCGATGTGGCCGTCGTCGGACGCGGCAAGTCCGAGCTGGAGCTTCTGCTGGAGCAGGCGGCCGCGAAGCAGGACCGCGAGGTGGTCGACGAGCCGTTCCCGGACAAGGGTTACTACTACCGATCGGATCAGTTCAACTTCGCGAAGATCGGAGTACCGGCGTTGTACTTCAAGTCGGGGACCCATCTGCGGGACGGCGGCAGCGAGGTCGGCAAGGCCCTGGAAGATGAATGGCGCGCCAACCGCTATCACCAGCCGGCCGACGAGATCTACGATGGGTGGGACTTCTCCGGCATGATCGAAGATGCGCAGCTCGGCTTCTGGGTCGGCCTGTCGGTGGCCAACATGGACTCGCCGCCCGGCTGGGTGGCCGGTGACGAGTTCGAGGGAACCCGAAAACAGATGCGGGCCGAAGCCCGAGAGAGTGAATGAGCACTCCCGACCACAGTCAGGCTCGCCGTCGCGTCGAACGGGTCGCCGAGGGCTCACGCACGTCGCTGGACGATCGCGTCGCCATCGAGGAACCGATGGAGATCCGAGTCGATCATGCGATCGACGGAAAGCGTGTTGCCAAGAGCCTGTCCATCACCATGCGCACTCCGGGGCACGACTTCGAGTTGGCGGCCGGCTTCCTCTACACCGAGGGAATCCTCCGTCAACCGGGCGATATCGAGACGATCGAGTTCTGTGGGCCCGCCGTCGAGGGACGTGACACCTCTAACATCGTCAAGGTGACGGTGGCCGATCATGTCGCGCTGGACCTCGAGCGGTTACAGCGGAACTTCTACGCGACGTCCAGTTGTGGAATCTGCGGCAAGGCTTCGCTCGACGCCATCGCCGTGCAGGGCATCGAGAAACCTACTGCGCAGTGGACGCTTACGACTGCGAGGGTTCACGAGCTGCCGAAGATACTTCGTGCAAACCAGCCGGTCTTCGAGACCACCGGCGGCCTGCACGCGTCGGCACTGGTCTCCGCCGACGGAGTCGTCGAGTGTGTCCGCGAGGATGTGGGACGTCACAACGCCGTCGACAAGCTGATCGGCAGCCGACTCCTTCGGTCGCAGACCCCCATCGACGATCGAGTCCTGGTCCTCAGCGGTCGTGCCGGATTCGAACTTATCCAGAAGGCCGTGGTCGCCGGCATCGCGATCGTCGTCGCGATCGGTGCCCCATCGAGCCTGGCGGTGGAACTGGCGGAGAGTTACGACATGACCCTGGTCGGCTTTGCGTCTCACGATCGCTTCAACATCTACAGTGGTGGGCACAGAATTGGTTCGTGATCCGGCCGAGCTCCCCTCCAGTCGTCTCTTCACGTTCATCGACGAGCCACGACGCTACGCCCTCTACTTCCTCGAGGGGCAGCGTCTGATCCACGACCTGGCGTTGGTCCCGAATCGCGTCGGCAACATTTTTGGGTACTACCGTGACGTGGTGCTTAGCCTGCAGCCGGTCATCGCGTTGCTCAAACATGGCGAACAGCTCGGTTTCTATCTGGACTCGGAGCGACCCTACTTCCGTCTCAAGATCGAGACGGCTCATGCCGGGACCACCCGTTGCATGGTCCTTCCCGAACAGATGGATCAGAAACCCACGACCATGACGGGCATCGTGCGTGTCACAAAGTTGTTTCCCGGAGGACGACCGCCCTACCAATCCATCATCGCGGCGGACGATCTGGAGCTGAAAGAGATCGTCAATCGAATCCTGCGCGATTCCTATCAGGTCAATAGCGTGGTGACGGTGTCGTCGAACAGCGACCAGAGCGCGATGTTGCATCAGCTGCCGCCGATGCCCGCCGAGTCCGACTACGATTTCTCCGAGACCGCCCTCAAGACCCGGCGCGATGGGATACGGGACGGACTGGAGTCCCTGATGTCCCGCGCTTTGACGTCAGCGGATGAGATTCAGGCGGAGTTCGGCAAGCTTGGCTTTCGACTCCTGGCCAGCCGAGACGTGGCGTTTCGTTGTTCCTGTGCCCGAGAGTGGATGCTGGGCAGTCTGCGAAGTGTCTACGCGCAGGAGGGCGACTCGCTCTTTGAGCCGGATTCCGAAACTCTGGAAGTCGTCTGCGAATATTGCAAGAATCGCTACACGTTCTCCCGCAGCGAGTTGCGAACTGGGCCGTCCACCAACTGAGAGAATCTGTTAGGATTGCCCCATGACAATACCTGCTGAAGAACGTGGCATGGCAACGATGACCCATCTCTCCGGACTGGCGGGCTATCTCGTTCCGGGTCTGGGCGTCATCGCTCCGATTATCATCTGGGTCCTGAAGAAGGACTCCCCGGCAATCTCGAAGATCGCGAAGCAGGCGTTGTTCCTGAACATCGCCGTCTTCCTGATCGGTATCCTCGGGTTCCTGTTGCTGCTCACCGTCATCTTGATTCCGCTGAGCTTCCTGCTCTGGTTCGCTGCGGGACTCGTGGCTGTGATCTTGCCGATTATCGGTGCGGTCAAGGCCGGCGACGGGACGCTCTACGAGTATCCTCTGATCGGGAGTTGGGTCTAGCCCGCTGCACCGTTATTCAGATCGCGTCATGAATCGCGTGCTTGATCTTCTGTAAGACCCCGCGATGAACCTCGTATGGCTGACCGTCGGCAGCCTCTTCCAGTAGGCCTTCCCAACGGTCATCGTCGTGAAGACCTTCCAGGTCTTCGTCCTGAATCATCTGATGGACCGAGACCCCGTCGTCGTCGATGCTCTTCTGAAGCCACTCGATGGCTGAATCGTTGTTTCCTTCCATCGCATAGGTACAGGCCACGTTGTAGGTGGCGAGCGACGGGTTGAAGCCGAGATCCAGCTGCTTCATGAACGCGTCGCGGGCCTCGGCGTGACGACTGGAGTGATGGAGGGCCCAGCCCAGGTTGCTCCATGCGCGGCCGGCGTCCGGTCGCAACTTGATCATCTCCTGCATATCCGCGATCGCCGGTTCCCAGCGGCGGGTCGAGTACTCCGAGCCACCCCACGACCCCTCGCGGTACTTATTCAGGCTGAGGGTGTCGTGAAGTTCCTTGACCTCCACGAAGCCGGCGGCGTCACGGATGTTGTCCAGGTCGGAGTCGTTGGCGAATCGTTCTTCGCTATCGAACCCTTGCAACACGGCCTGCTCCAGCGTGTCCAGCGCCGAGCGGGTGTTGTTCTGTAACGAGTAGGCGCACGCAAGGTTGTAGAGGGCGTTGGAGCTGCCGCCCTCGAGACGGTTGGCTCGCTCCAGTGCATCGACGGCCGTTTCGTACTCACGCATGCTGAGTAGGTTCGAGCCGACGTCGTACCACGCGTCGGCCTCATCGGAGTTCTCTTTCGTGAGATCTTCGTAGGCCTCCCGCGCATCCGTGTAGCGATCGTTGCGGTTGTCTTCCTTGACCCGGCCAAGAAGCGACTGGAATTGACCGTCGCTGCGGATCGGATCGAGATCGGAGTCCTCAAACAGGTACTTATAACCGTCGAAACCGTTCTCCATCGCTCGCTCGATCCGATCGATGGAGGCGGCAGCGTCTCCCATGCGCGCGTGGCCGCAGGCGGCGTTGTAGAGCGAGGTCCCGGGGCGATACCCGGCCGCGGCGGCCTGATCGAACAGGTCTGCAGCCTGACTCCACTCCTCGTCGTTGTGACGATCGGACGCTTGGTCGAACAGACGCTCACCCTTGCGATCCTCGCGATCGTGATCGTCGTCATGATCGTGCCGATCATGGGCAAGCATGTAGTCGGCCTGGGTGCCCTTCGAATCTCTTGGCACCGGATTGGCGACGGCCAGGGTCGTGATGGCAACCGCGAAGAGCGCAAACGTGGCCAGCAGCATCGCCGGGCGAATACCCCGTCGCGTGTCGCGTGTCAGGATCGAGGTCAAACGTCGTTCGAAGTTTCCGCTTCCCATCATCGATAGTGCCTCCGCAGGGACGGACCGAGCCGTCGGTAGTTCTCTGGCGATTTCCATCAGGTGTCGTGCGTATTCGGAGGGTCGCTCGCCACTGCGAACCACCAGATCGTCACAGGCCTTCTCGCAATCCTGGCGGGCTCTGGTCTCGACCCACCAGACGGCAGGTTGGAACCACCACAGCGCCGCACTCACCCGGCCGAGCAACAGGTAGAGCCCATCCCGTCGGCGCATGTGCGCCAATTCGTGCAACAGGACAACGCGCTGACGATCGACGGACCACTGCCGCGCCACGCGGGGCAGAATCAGAAGCGGCGACCACAGTCCCCATAGCACCGGGACCTGGAGCGCGTCGCTGAACATCAACCGAGGCGCGCTCCGGATCTGCATCCGATCGCAGCAGTCTTGAAGGAGCTCGAACACTGGGTCGTCGGCGATGACGGGAACGGCGTCCACGGCGAGTTGATTCATGCGGTACCAACCCAATCCCAGGCGCGAGATCACCGCGAGAAAGCCGAGGATCCACAGAGCGGACAGACCGACGAGGAAACGCGCGGGCGTGATCAGCGGCGACGCCGTCCGTTGTCCCTCTTCCACACCGACGATGTTGGCGGCCTTCTCGACGGACTTCGGATGATCGTTGGTCGCCCGTAAGTCCCCGGCCTTCTTCTCTCTCCGTTTATTGTTGGCCATCAACGCGGCGTCCGTTGACACATCGGCCGGTTGAGTGATGACCGGCTCGTCCGACGGGTCCAGAAGGGGCAGGTCCCATCGTGGCAGCGTGGTCGCGGCCAGTGGCAGCACGATGGCCGCCACCAGAGCCAGCGTCCCGACAAGATGCCGCATCGCCGCCGACGCGTTCCGCAACAGGTAGAGACTGCCGATGGCCGTGGCCAGAAGCAGCGAGACTCGAACGATCAACTCCAGGGTCATCGCCCCTCCTTCCGTGCCTGACGAAGCATGGCCGAGATCCGGTCCAGCTCTTCCGGGCTCAGCCCTTTCCCGTGCTCTTCCAGGAGCGCGGTGACCGCGTCAGCGGTGGAGTTCTGGAAGAACGTCTCGAGGAGATGCCCCATGGCGCTCTCCCGTGCGGCACCCAGGTCGGTGGTCGGCAGGTAGACGTAGCGGTTGCCGTCGTGACGGTGGGTCAGATGTCCCTTGCCCTCGAGGATGCGCAGGGTGCTACGGACCGCCGAGTAGCTGGGCGGGTCGGCCATCTGGCCCAGGACGTCGGCGACGGTGCCGTCTCCGAGACGAAAGAGGATATCCATCATCTCTCGCTCGCGACGGCTCAGGGGAGATTCGGGTCGGTCGGATGGGTGTTTTTTTGCCATATGCTAATTTTTTAGCATTAGTCGACTCCCGTGTCAACAGGGAATACGCACGAGCGCGGAATTCGTTGCATCGGCGGGGCCTGAGCCAAGAAAAAGGGGCGGTCGCCTAAGCCACCGCCCCTCGTCAAACCGCTGAAAACCGGCCCTACGGACAGGTCGCCGTCGTCTCCTTCAGGCCGACCGCACACTCGCCCGACGCGGCCAGGCCATTGCGCTCGCCGCCGCCGGAGTCGCTGCCCCAACTGGACTCGCTGCCGCTGCCGTTGTCGCCGACGACCAGGAAGAAGAGGTTACCGGCCGGAACCCCGGACCAGAGCGTGGTGCCACTGGTTCCGACGCCACAGACCGATCCGGTGAGGGCATAGCTACTCACCGTCGAGAGATTTCCATAGATCAGGTTGTAGTTGTTGGCCGTGCAGCTTGCGGTATCCCAGCTGACATCGATCATGTCGCCGGTGACCGTCTGCCGTGACCCGCGGAGCGGCTGGGTTCCGAGACTTCCGTCCGGTGCAGGAGCCGGAGCACTGCCGGAGGATGCCGGTGTACACGCGACATCGACGAAGGCCGTCAGCGTCACGTCGTCCACCGAATACCAGTAGTCCCAGGATGCGTTCTGGTAATTGAAGCGAACCTGGAAGTCGCTGTTGCCCAGCGCCTGGGCCGAGACATCGATCGATTGCGCGGCGTTCAGGTCGACGTCGGTGTCACTCCAGACGGTGACCCAGTTCGCGCCGTCCCACACCTCGGTGGTGGCGTCGTCGCCGTTGAAGTGGTTGTAGAACAGGGCGAAGTCCAGTGTCATCGAACTTGCGCTGGCGATATCGGCATCGATGACGGGAGAGTCCAGCGTCGTCGAGGTCAGGCTGCCGCTTCCACACGCGTCGGAGTCACTCAACGCGAAGAACCCGGAGCCGTCGCCCGGAAGCTGGGATGTCGAGTTGGATCGATCGAACGGTCCGCAATCGTGGGGACCCGGTCCGGTGGTCACGGTCCAGTTCGGGAACGTCAGCGCATCTTCGAAGGTCTCCTGGTAGATCTGCTGAGGACCCGAACCGGGGCCGGTGGCCGACTGGCTGAGCTCGACGGCGTTGGTGTCGCTGTACCCGTTGGACAGATCCGTCGCCTTGACCAGGTAGTGGTAGGTCGTCGACGACTGCATGCTCACCGTGTCGGCGAAGCTCAGGCTGCTGAGATTGCCCGCCACCTGGTTTCCGATCACGGGAGCCACCGGTGACGTCTCCGATCGGTAGACCGTATATCGAATCGGTCCCGGGCAGACGGTGCCGGCCGCAGACCAATCCAGGTCGATGGTGCAGGTTGCGAGCTCACCGTTGCCGGCGCTCTCGATTCCGGCGAAGCTCGGTTCGGCGATCCACTCCAACGTCGTCGGCGATCCGTCGAAGACGGCGTCGGGGCAGGACAGCGCGCGGACACGCACGTTGTAGGCGTGACTACCGAGATCGTTCACGGCCAGATTGGGACCGTTCGCTCCGACCACATCCAAGCCGTCGCGGGTCCACTGATATTCGAACGGGCCCACGCCGCCGGTCAGGTTGGCGCTGAGATTCTGCTGGTCGCCGAGACAGACGGCGCTACCGGTGTCGGGCGTCACGTCCACGAAGGGGTTGTCGTCGCAAGCGCTACCCGTCGTGCAGACACCCGGCACATCCACCTGGGAGATCGACACGTCGTCGACCCACCATCCGGACTCGGTGACGGAACCGTCGGACGAGATCAGGAAGCGCAGCTGAACCTGCTGACTGCCATACGCGGACAGGTCGGCGTTGTACTGCACATAGCCAAGCTGGTCGCGATCGGTAAAGAACATTCCCGTGCCGAGACCACAGTTGTCGGAGGTGTTGGTGGACTCGCCGGGGTAACCGACCTCGACGCGGGTCCAGTTGGCGCCACCATCGGTCGAGATCTGCACCTCGCCCTTGTCGTAGCTGTCCTCGATGTCGTACTGCGAGCTGAAGGCCAGCTGGCTGCCGACGCCAAGCAAAAGCGGCGGTGTCGTGATCGCCTCGCAGACGTTGTCGGTATAGAGCCCGGTGCGGTAGACGTTGGGGCCCAGGTTGCCCTCGCTACCCTCGATCTCCCACTGGGAGTCCAGCACGAACTTCGCGGTGCCCGTGTCTCCGGCGTCGTCGAGCCAGTTGCCGTTGGCCAGCGGTCCCTCGGGGATCGCCTCCACACGAACGGCGTTGCTATCGACAGTGCCGTTCCCCAGGTCCCGGGCGCGGACCGCGTAGTAGTACTTGTCGCCACTCGTCAGGGTGTTGAGGTCGGCATAGCTCGTGGTCGGGATGCCCGTATCGATCGGCGCGATCAGATCGGGGTCGAACATCGGATCTTGCGAACGATAGATGTCGTACTCGAGCGGACCGCCGCAGTTGGCGACGGCGGCGTCCCACGCCACATTGATCGTGCAGAGCGCCGAGAACGGCGTCGTCGCGCTGACCACGCCGGCGAACGTCGGCGTCAGGGTGCACAGACCGGTGCCCACCGTGTCGGTCTCGTTGGAGTCGTCGGAGGTGCAGGCCTCGCCATCGGTGGCGCGGACAATGTAGTAGTAAGTGGTTCCGCCGCTGACATCGGTATCGACGAAGCTATAACCGGTGGGGTCGCTGGCCACAGCGGGGCTGCTGTCCGGAACACTGGTGATCTGGGTGTACGGCCCGCCCGGCGTGGTCGAACGACCGACGCTGTAAGAGACCACCGTGGCGAGATCGGCGTCGTTCCACGAGATTTCGATCTCGTTGTCACCGACCACCATCGACGACGCCACCAGCGCGCTGGGCTCGAGGTCGCAACCACACGCGTCGAAGCCGAAGGATGCCACTTGCGTCCGCCAGTTGCCGGAGGTGTTGTCCATACCGGTAAACCAGAAGGTGCAGTCGTCTGACGGGTCGAGGTTCATCGACGAGTAATCACCATAACGATTGCTGGAGTTGGCGGCGGTGCCGTCGTGAATGACGGCCTCGGGTTGGGTCATGGTTCCCGGCGCGTCGCTGAACAGACGTCCTGTATAACGAAGACTCGGGAAGACCGTCGACGACGTCACGTTGTACGCGATCGCGATATTGCCCGACTGATCCATGGAGCTACCCGCCATGAAACGATGCTCGGCATCGGGGGCGAAGGTGCCCTCTTGCTCGAGGGCCCAGGCGTCGTTGCCACCCTGCAGCTCGAACCATCGAATACCGCCGTGGTCAGCGCCGTTGACATCGGTGACGAAGTTGCCGACCAGCGTCTGACGGTCGCCATGGTTGATGTACTGCAGACGATTCATGATCACTTCGCGAAGGGGATCCAGGGTCGTCCCGGAGCCGGGCATCGGGAAGCAGGCGAAGGCGGTCAGACCACAGAGCGCGGAATCGAACTCGGCGACGTCGATGCTTGGGTCGGTCGATAAGACCGTATTGGCGGTATTGATCCAGTCGACGTCGAAGCCCCACATCTCCAGCAGGTCTCCGGGTGCCGCGGGACCCCCGTGATTCTCGGTGTCGCGTTGACGCATGATGACGGCCGGCGCGCCGCTCGGCGGCGGGTTCGGACCATCGAGGTCCGCCGGTGTCGCGGTCTGGAAGCTGAAACCGGAGAGCGCCGGTAGCGTTACCCGCTGGAAGGTCGCGGGGTTGCCCAGCAGCATGGCGCCACGATCCAACGCGTAGACGCCCTGGCTGCCGTCGTTGGCCGTCACGATGTAGGAGCCGTCGCCCCCGTTGGCGTCGGTGGGCCAGACGCCGTACTTGGGATAGTCGGGGAAGGACGGCGCAGTGAAACCGTAGGCGAACCAACCGCCGCTGACCGGATCGGCGGTCTGGGAAACGTAGACGCAGAGGTTGTTACCGGAGCGAGAGAACTCGCTGAGCATCCAGCGGTCCGTCAGTCGGTCGTAAAGAACGATCGGATCGCCGAAGCCGTCGTCGCAGACACCAGAGCCCAGCGAGTCCAGCGTAATCGTTGTGATGAGGGCCGGGGTCGGATCGGCCTTGTCCCAGATCGCGACGTCGGCACCGTCGCCGGTATTGATCATCTGGATGTAGTGATTCGGCCCGACATCCCCGACGGTGTCAGGAGGATTGACGCCGCTATACCCCTGGCCCGCGAAGTTCCGGCTGGGCGCGGTAAACGCTCGGCTGACGAAGCCCGCGGCTTCTTGCTGCAGTGCGAGAAGCGGGTCGGGACCGGTTTTGTAGCGCGGCGGCTGCACCCAGTCGGGTCCGGGGTAACTGCGGCGCGGGATCTCTTTTACCGCGTCGCCGGGGCGCCAGCTCAGCAACCGTGGAAGATCCCGCAGGTCTCCGTCGAAGATGAAGGGGGTGACCGGCGCTCCGATCTCGAGGCGGGTGTCGGCCGGCTTCTCCACGTCGGCAGCCAACGATGCGGCCGGGACTCCCAGAGCGACCACGAGGCCGAGCAAGATAAAGGGGGTCGTGTGGCTGTTTCTCGATCGCGACATAGCCTCTCCTGGAGAACACACCTCGCGGGTCCGGCCACGAGGGTGCCGCGGGAAAAGTACGGCGAAACAGGGGGGACGCCAACGGATCAAATCGGCGTTTGCGCTTAAAAAAGCAATAAATCAGGGGAAAACTAGCGGAGACGGTAGCCGGTGCGGAAGTCCAGGACCCGATCGCCGGTGTCCACCTGAATCTCCAGCTGACCGCCGGGACGGAGTGCGGCGTTGATCCGATGCTGCCGACCGTCTTCCACGCTGTTGCCGAGACCGACCAGGGGTACCTGGTCCCGGATCACCTCGTCGAGAGGTCCCGGCAGATCGATCCGCAGGCTGCCGCGGTCATTCAGGAGCGGCAGCAGAGGGATCTTGATCCGGTAGTCCGCCTCGATCCGGTCGGCCAGCACCTTCACGCCGGTCACCTCCAACACCACTCGCGCCAGCCCGATCCGGGTCTTGCAGCGATCGATGGAGAGGGTATCGGCCAGGTCGAGGCTCATCGACGGGGTCACCGAGAGCAGAAGCAGACAGACGCCCACACGGAGAGATCGGGCGATAACGGTGCTGCGGTGGGGTGACATGGAAGGGGCCTCAGGTTGGTCAAGAGAACATGCCGCAAAGTTCCGATTTTTTCAAGGTGATCGTGAGACGATTCCAACGCCCTGCGGGGTCCGAACCGCGCCGGCCCCGATCCTCCGGCTTGACCCGCGATACGGCTCCGGCTAATCTGGCGCCGATTTGCCCATGGCACGGGCGAGACGGAAACCCAGGGATCCCCATGCGAGTGGATCGGCAACTGTTGGCGCGGGAGGCCCCCCGGTCGGGACGGATCTGCGTGGCCATCGTCGTTCTGGTGGGATCCCTGTTCGTCACCCCCCTGGCGCCGGACCCGGCCATCCCCACGATAGTTCGTGGAGAGCAGCAACGAGATGTCGTTATTACCCCCACGACCATCGTCCCGTGACCTAGGGCGAGCAGCTCCCGTCCCGCTGGATGCCGCAGCCGCCGCCGCCTGCCGGGCGTAGGGCCCCGGTCGAGTCCTTCCCGCTGCTGCCGTCTCGGCTGGATTCGTTGGAGATGGCCAGGTAGTAGAGATTGCCGCTGTCCTCTGTGAGGATCGACGGCGACGCCAGGTCGCACTGCCCGTTGTACGGGGCGTGGTTGTAGACACCGGTGGACCGAAGCTGATCCAGGTCACCGACCTGCACCGAGTAGTCCTGGAACGGGAGGATCGCGAGATTACACGCGTCATCCCAGGTCGCCATCATCGTCCCGTTGCCCTGCCGCTCGAGGATCAACGAATCGGGGATGCTGCCGGGCCACTCCTGGATCTCACAGATTCGATCGCCCTGCTCCAGCACGTCGAGCTCGACGCCATCGATATACCAACCCTCACCGTCCGTCGCGGCCACGCCGGAGGCGAAGACGAAGGCCAGATGGACCGTGGTGCCGCTGTAGGGCAGGAGATCGAACTGGCTGGTGACCCATCCAGCGGAATCCCCGTGGAAGGACGCCTGGCCCTGCAGTCCGTTGCAGTTGTTGGGGCCGAGGGTGCCCGTGGGGTAGCCACCGGTCGGCACCAGCGTCGTGTAGGTATCTTGACCGTTCACCGACCCATCGATCACTACCTGGCCGCCGTCCTGGCCCACCTTCGTGTCGTACCAGTGGGTGACGTTCAGTGTGGCGCCGACCACGTCCGCCGGGATGACGATACCCGGGCCGCCGGTCGAGTCCGTACCGTTGTGGTAGAGCCAACCGAAGACCCGCTTCCCGTGGACGGTACCGGGGCCGCTACCGCTGTGATAGCTGAGTCCCCGCGGTGCCTCTTTCTGCACCGTACCCCACTGATCCAGGTTGGGGATTCCGGCACACGGCGAGACACCGGCCAGAACATCGTCGTGAGTCCACTCCGGCGGGTCGCTGTCGAAGTTCTCGTCGAGCAAGTTGACCTCGGCCGGCGGCTCGTAGCCGTCGCCAAGCTCCAGGGCCAGGATCGATGTCCTTCCGGGATGGAACAAGGGCGCGTTGCTGGTCGTGATGTCGGTCAGATCGAAGGACAACTCCAACTCGCAATCGGCCGCCTGCTTGACGACGAACTGCGCCATGTTGGTGGAGGTCACGACCTCGCCGCCTGTGATCGTCGATGGGTACTCCAGGGTGCCTTCGTTGAGGATATCGACACCGGGGTGGATGCTTGTCAGTTTGGCCACGGCGTCGTTGGCGTCCTGGCCGCCGCCGTTACGCAGGTTGACCCGGGCGGCCCAGGTCTCGCCGGGCTCGACGGCCATGTCGCCGTCGCCGTCGATCTCCGTCAGCGGTTGCTCGACGGAGTCGAAGATCAGGATCGGTCCAACGGCGCCGACGCTGACCTGCCAGGCGCCACGGGCGTACGTGCCGGCCGTGATGACGTTTTGATCCGCGTTGAACTTGAGATCGGAGACCACCATACCCAGCGGCAGGCCGGCCATGTAGGGCTCGAAGGTCAGTCCGCTGTCGACACTGCGATAGACACCGACGTCGTTGCCTACCAGGATGTCGATGCTCGAGAGCATGACCACGGTGTTGGCGGGCACGTTGGGCAGACCGTTGTCGCGGGCGACCCAGCCGCTGCCGGCGTTCCACTCCCACAGGTGGGCGGTATTGAATCCACCGACGGTGGCAAACACTCGATCGGGGTTTGCGGGATCAGTGGCAATGTCGTTGATCGCTCGGCTGGGAAGCCCGGAGGTGATGTTCTCCCAACTGTTGCCGTCGTCAGGCGTACGCCAGATCCGACCGCTTGCACTGCCGGTGTAGACGTGATCGGGGTAGTTCCGATTGATCTCGACGACCTTGAGGCTGCCGGAGTTGCCGGTCAGATCCGGTCCCAGCTGCGTCCAGTTGCTGCCGTTGTTGATCGATCGATAGGCGCGATGGGTTCCGAGCCACATGACGTTGGGGGTCACGGGGTCCAGCATGTAGGGCGTGACCCAGTTGCTTCGGTCACCGCTGATGATGCCGTTGGCGGGACCCGTCACACTTCCGAACCCACCGAATGGGCCGCTGGTCGAGCGCCACACACTGGGAAAACCACCGGACGGGTAGGAGGTGATGTAGTGGTAGTTGGTCTGCACCGAGTTGTACTGACAGACAAAGCCGTCACCGGTCACGGCCTGACGACTCCAGGTGTTGCTACCGGAACGAGCCAGCGAGCTGTTGTCCTGGGCACCGCCGCAGATGTTCCCCGGGTTGGCAGCGTCGACATCGATCGCGTAGAACTGCGTCGAATTGATGTTGCCGTTCTTGTTGGAGAAGCTTGTGCCGCCGTTGGTGGACTTCCACAGGCCGCCGTCTGAACCCACATAGAAGACGTTGGTGTCGGTGGGAGAGACGAGCAGCTCGTGCACATCCTGATGCACCTTCTGCGCGCCGCCCCAACCGTTGATCAGGTCGTTCCAGTTGAGACCTCCGTTCGTCGACTTGAAGAGACGGATGTTGCCGCGATAGACGATGTCGGGGTTGGTGGGATCGACTCCGATGGTCATGTTGTAGCTGCACTGACCGTCGCATGCGCTGGAGCCGGCGGAGACCTGGGACCAGCTGACACCGCCGTCCGCTGTTCTCCAGATCGAGCTGGTGAACTGGGCGTAGACCACGTTGCCGTCGCTGGGTGCCACGGCCACCTCACAGCGTCCCGGGTTGGTGGGCAGGCCGTTGGCGCTCTGTAGGTTCCAGTTGAGGCCGTTGTCGGTGGACTTGTAGATGCCGGAGTCGGTGGCGGCCCACACGATATCGGAGTTGCCTGCGTCACGCTGCAAGCCGTGAACCGATGTGGAAAGCCGTTGGTCCCAGTTCAGCCCGCCGTCGCTGGTGGTGTAGATGCCACCGGCCTGACTGCTGCCATCGGCGCAGCCACGACGATCGCCACCGGCGATCACGTTCAGGGAGTTCGCGGGATCGATGCTGATGGAGGAGAAATTCGCCATGTCGTCGAGGGTGTTGCTGCCGCTTCCATTGCGCACGTCCCAGCTTGTACCGCCGTCGTCGCTCCGGAGCATGCCGATGCCAAAGTAACTCTCGCAACCGGCGTTGTAGTCGCCGGTGCCGACCCAGACGATGTTGGGATCGAGGGCATCGACCGCCACCGCCCCCACCGTCAGCGTACCGACCGTGTCGAACATGTGGGTGTAACTGGCGCCGTCGTTGGTGGTCTTCCACAGTCCGCCCGCGGCCGTGCCGACGTAGTGGGTGTTGCTGGTCCAGTCCTTGGCGATGGCGGTCACGCGACCGGTCACGGTACCGAACGCCCAACTGCCGAAGGTGGACGGCGAGGGTCCCATCTCGATCCAGAAGTTTTCGACCGGCCCGCGACCGTCCGATCGACGCCGCTGCTGTTGGTTCAGTTTTTGTCGGACATCCTCGACGGCCTCGAGACGCAGCGTTGCGCGCTCTGCGGCGGAGTCGGTTCCGGCCCGACGGGACGAGAAGAACCACTCCTCTCGACGCCGGATCTGCTCCTCCTCGCCGAAACGTTCTCGGGAGAGGATTCGGGATTGTTCGTCGGTCGTCTCCGCTTCCTGCCCCATGACGGGTTGGCCGGAAGGGAGCGTGGCAATCAGGAACAACGCGCAAACAGCGGTCGCCTTAACGGCAGATCTCGACAACGACATGAGGCCCCTCATTTTTGCGAATCGCGTGAAGCCTCCCAACCGGGCGGCTGGTAGGGGTTTCGCGCGACCGCACTGCTTGGATTCACCGCGGCTGAAACCGATTCAAACCGCCGGGTCGTATCTTCTATACCTCACATGTGCAGGGACTGCCGGTCGAACCAAGGCGGGCGGCGGCAGAATTGTGTCAGAGGGTACGGAAAGGCACGATTTCCGGCATTTTAGGGGTCTGTCTGCCGGAATTGGGAGACCAGTTTCTGGGCATGGACGATGGAGCGGATACACATCGCGACGACCGCGATCAGCAGCCAGGCCGTCGTCGCAAGGGCGTAGACTAGGTGGAAGGAGTGCGTTATGTGGAAATCGATCTTCGGTTGCCTGGTCCTGGCCCTGTTTGCCCTGCCGACGTTGGCGGAGATCGTCGCCGAAGACGCAACGATCACGTCCGTCACGGTCTACCGGGATCGGGCGGAGGTCGTCCGCGAGGCGAGCGTGACCGTGCCGGCCGGTGAGAGCAGCATCGACTTCGTTGGTCTACCGCCGTCGGTCCCTGCCGATTCGTTGCGTGTTCGCAGTCAGGGGGTTCCGGTGACGCTGGGAGCCGTCGAGCTGCGAAACTTTGCTGCCGACCCCACAGAGAGCGACGCCTGGAAGGCCGCCGAGGCCGAGGTGCTGCGTCTGCGTAATGCGATTGCTGCCGTGGACGCCGCCGAACGGGTTGACGCAGAGCTACAGACCTTCCTCACCAGTGTCGGCAAGAGCAGTGCCGAATCGCAGAGCCAGAACCTGACCGAGGGCGGATTGGATCCCGCGGCCATCGACGGGGTCTACAACCTGATGGCCCGACGGTTGGAAGAGATCGGCAAGCGACGACTGGCACGAACGAACCAGCGACGAGAATTACAAGACGAACTTCGTGTGGCGGAGGCCAAACTGAACACGCTGCGTCCGGGAGCCGGCATCCGAACGAAGATCGCCCGTGTGCAGATCGATGCGAGACAGGCCGGTCGATTAACGTTGACGTTGGCCTACCTGGCACCGGGGGCGTCGTGGACACCCGCTTATCGTGCTGCGCTCGATCCCGAATCTGGCGTGGTCGACTGGACCTACGAGGGTGTTGTCCGACAGAACACCGGCGAGGACTGGAGCGATGTGAAACTGACGCTGTCGACGGCTTCGCCGACGCAAGGGGTGGCGCCGCCGACGTTGCCGCCGTGGGTGTTACGTGAATTTAGTTCGAGACCGACCGTCGCACGCAACGTCCGGATGGCCAAGGGGGCTGCCGATGCGATGATGTCGGCGCCGATGGAGTTGGAAGAATCGGACGTCGCCGGTGGTTACGCCCAGGCCGCCATCGTCAAGTCGGCCTACAACGTCCAGTTCGCCGTCACCGGTCGCTCCACCGTCGCCGCCGACGGTCAGCCTCACACCCTCGTGCTGCAACAGGAGGGGCTTGACGGCGACCTGATCCATCGAACGTTGCCCGGTATCGATCCCCGAGCCTACCTCTCGGTCAACGCCACCTCCCCTGCCGACTACCCGTTACTTGCCGGACCCGTCCGCGTCTTCACCGGCGGGGCCTATCTAGGTCGCTTCTCCTTGCAGGAGACCGGCCCCGACAGCGAGCTGCGGATTCCGTTCGGTGTCGACAACCGTGTGGAGATCACCCGCGTGCCGATGCCGAAACAGAAAGGGCGTCGGGGTTTTGTCGGCAAGTTCAAGCAGGTCGAGAAGATCGAACGAACACTGATCCAGAACAATACATCGCGATCGCTGAAGCTGATCCTGGAAGATCGGATTCCCATCGCCGAGGACGAACGGATTCAGGTGACGGTAGGAAGCGAGACGACGCCCGGTGCCAAGGAAGACGTCAAGCGTCCTGGCATCAAGCTCTGGACCCTCGACGTCCCGGCGAGAGAAGGCACAGAGGTCGTCCTTCAGTACACCGTGCGGTACCCGAAGGAGATGGTGCTTCCCGACCTAGAGTGATCAGAGGGCGAGAAACGCCTCGATCTCCTGGGAGATCCGACGACGCTGGAACAGGATCGTCCCATGACCCATGGGCAGTTCAATGACCCGCTCGGGCTGCAACGCGTCCCGCAACCGCTCAAGACTGGGCGGTGGGTCGACACGATCCAGACTGCCGAAGATGTAGAGCAATCGCTTGCTCCGGAGCGACTCCACGTGCCGGTCCATCTGTAGCGCCGCCGTCCAGCGGCGAAAAGTCGGATCATCCAGTCCCGCCTGATCGATCGATCGTTTGAGTCCGGTACCGATCAGCCCGTGGGTCAAGCCCCAGGCGTAACGATTGGTGGCGGAGATGGTCACCATCGGCACGTTCACCCGTCCCGTGGAGGCCAACGCCAGCAGTTGGAAACCGCCGAGACTGAATCCGACGTTGGCACGTAGCTCTCGCCCCACCTGGGTCCGCAGGAGTTCCACCGCGGCTTCATGATCCCAGCACCACTGACGGATCGCCTGGTACAGCCGAGCCGGGTTGGCGTTCATCGCCCCCTCGCCGGGGAACTGCCCGTCCGGTGTGCGCTCGAAGTGGTACGGGCCTGCAAGCACGGCGACGGGCATCTTCTGAATCAGTGGCTTGAGGAACCACTCCCAGCGGGACCAGTGGCGTTGGTAGACCGGATGATGGAACAGCAGCACCGGCTCGTCGGCCGCGACACCGGGGGGTGTGAAGAGCTGCAGATGAACGCGGTCGTTGTTGGCGACACCGCTGGGGAGCGGAGAATCGAAGCTCCAGCGCTGGACCTGCACGCCGTCCCGTCGGACTCGCTGGGTCTCCTTGCGAACGCTCTCAAGCGGAACGTCGTCCGGCGGGGCGATGAACGCCGAGAAATCGCGATTGGCGTCTTCGCAGACCTGCCGCGCGTGCTCGACGCCTTCCGGCTCGAAGTAAGACGATCCATGATGGTAGCGGTCCAGCCCGAAGACCCAGTGACGCATCCGGATCATCCGTCGGGTCATACGGAAACGAAACCCGCGACGGGTCGGAACGGGCATGTCCCAGTTCATCGGGTCCATCGGTGTCTCGCTTATGGATGCCGGGTCTCGATCTCGCTGACGGGCAGTATTCTAGAGCAATTCCAGACGATGTCAGCCCCGCCTCCGTCTTCGAGCCATGGGGTATGCTGCGGACATGGCGGATTCGGGCCAACCGTTACTTGTCTGTCGCGGGCTGACGCGACGTCCGTGGATCGACCGCTTCGATCTGGAGCTGCAGGGCGGGGAGATCGTCGCCCTGCGTGCGCCGTCAGGCAGCGGCAAGACCCTACTCTTGCGGGCGTTGGCCGATCTGGACCCACGGGACGGTGGCGAGCTGACCCTCCAGGGCCGTTCCATCGACGACCACGACCCGTCGGCCTGGCGGATCGACGTGCTCTACCTCCACCAGGCGGCCGTCCCGTTTCCGGGGACTGCCGACGAGAACGTGAGCGTCGTGGCGGCGCTGGATCGTGCCGGCGATCGTTGGAGCGCCGACGATCCCGTCGCCTCGATTCTTTCTGCCGCTGAGGTCAGCGCCGACACGCCGGCGGAGGATCTCTCCGGTGGTGAAATGCAACGACTGGCCCTCTACCGAGCATTGACATTGCGACCCTCGGTCTTACTCCTCGACGAAGCGACATCGGCGTTGGACTCCGAGCTTGCGACCCGGGCCGAGAATGCCGTCAGGCGCTTTGCCGCCGACGGTGGTGCCGTGCTGTGGGTTAGTCACGACGACACACTCCCCGGTCGTGTGGCCGATCGCGTGATCGATCTACCGGTCGCTTCATGAGCGGGCCGCTGGAACTACAGGTCTGGCAGCTGGCCCTCGGTGCGCTGCTGATCGTATTGAACGCCGGCATCAGCCTCTACGCGCGGGTCGGGTTGCACGGGCGACTGCTGGTGGCGGCGGCGCGCACGGTGGTGCAACTAAGTCTTCTCGGGCTGGTCCTCAAATGGGTCTTCTCCATCGAGGGTCCGTGGGCCGTCTTGTCGATGATGTTGGTGATGGCGTTCATCGCCGGCTTCGAGGCGGTCCGACGAACGACCTATCGAGTGCCCGGTCTCTATCGGGTCAGCATCGGTGTGATGATGATCAGCTCGATGTTGATCGCGTTCTATGGATTGCGTGTCGTGATTCGCGTCGATCCCTGGTACACGCCGCAGTACGCCATCCCGATCCTCGGCATGATCCTCGGCAACACGCTGAACGGCATCGCGCTCGGGCTGGAGACGGTGCTTGCCGGTTTCGCACAGCGACGACGACAGGTAGAGATGTTGCTGGCCCACGGAGCGACAGCGAAGGAAGCGTCGAAGGAGATCGTCCAGGACGCCGTGCGCACCGGTCTGATTCCGATCCTGAACTCGATGGCTGCCGTGGGGCTGATCAGCATCCCCGGGATGATGACCGGGCAGATCCTGGCCGGGCAGGCACCGGGAAGTGCGGTCCGCTACCAGATGTTCATCATGTTCTCGATCGCCGGCGGTGTGGCCCTCGGCACCTTCAGCATCGTGCTCTGGGCACGGCGGCTGGTCTTCGACGATCGGCAGCGACTGCGCCACGACCGGATTCGGCGAAAGGTCTGACCCTAGCTCTCCGCCCGGCTCCAGTCCGTATGCGGCTTGCGGTTCCGCACGATCCAACCCCAGACGATCTTGACGTAGCCCAGGTTCTCGACACGGTTCTTTCTGAAGAACGGGCGCAGGTCACGGTTGAGTTTGCGAAGGTTGTAGAACGGAACTCTCGGGTAGTAGTGATGCTCGATGTGGAAGTTGGACCACAGGAAGATGAAGTGCCAGATCGGATTGCCGTCCACCCGAGAGGACCACTTGGCCGGATCGTTACGGTCGATGTTGTAGTGCTGACCCAGCCGGTTCAATGAGAACGCCAGCGGAAAGACGAAGAACAACGGGATGAACCAGATCCGCATCAACACCCAGCCGCCGCCGGTCATCGAGATGGCGGCGACGATGCCGAGTTGGACCAGCAAGTTGCCCAGTCGTTCGAGATTGATTCGCCTGCGATCGACCGCGTCGTAGGTCTTGACCTCGCTGCCCGCAGCCTTGGCGTAAATGAAGAAGAGCGCCGGTGTCGCGTAGAGCAACTTGAACCAGCGAGCGTTACGCTTCGGCGACAGGTGGGCTCGCTTGGGGTCGTCCACCTCGGACCCCAGCTCGTTGTGATGATCCAGATGCCAGATACGAAACTGGGTCGCGCTGATAGCGGTCGGCGCCGCATAGAGCAGACCGAGCAGCCGTTGTAGACCCGGGCGTCGTGTTCGAAAGATCGAATCGTGCACCCACTCGTGCAACAGGATGATGAAGCCCAGTAGGTTGAAGCCCTGCAGGATCGCCGCGGGAACCCAGAGACCCGGCCAGCGGGTCTGCCATAACGCCCAGCCACAGAGACCGACCACCGCCAACAAGCGGATGACCGTGGCGAAATGCCGCCAAGGTCGAACCTGATGCAGATCCCGCAGCGCGTCCGTGTCCAGCGAGTCCTTCAGCCGTTGCTTCAGGTCGCCGATGTGCTGGTTGTAGTAATGGCGGTTCTTCACGGTCTCCATACGTTACGACATCGAGGCAGTGGCTGCCTACTGGGGGCAGATGTTGGTACTCTTGGGCCACATCGGCCTCCCATGAGGCATCCTGTCCGAGTCATCGGGGTGAGACGTGGAAATCGTCCAGAAAATGCTGCCATCGGCGGCCACCATCTTGACCGTCGTCCTGACGCTCTTCCTGGTCCAGCGATTCATGGATCGACCGGCGGCGGCTCGTCGGGGGCATCAGTTTCGCAACCAGCTGATCCTGCTGGGATTGACGGCGGCCGGACTGTTGCTGATCGTCCTGGTCGTCCCCATCGGTGACGCCATGCGTGGCCAGCTGCTGGGTCTAGTCGGCATCGTCTCCAGTGCGGCGATCGCGTTGTCCTCGACGACCTTTCTTGGAAACGCGATGGCCGGTGTGATGTTGCGCTCGGTGAAGAACTTCAAGATGGGAGACTTCATCAGTAGCGGAGAACACTTCGGTCGCGTCTCGGAGCGTGGTCTGTTTCACACCGAGATTCAGACCGCCGATCGCGACCTGACCACCGTCCCCAATATGTTCCTCGTGACCCATCCCGTGACCACCGTGCGGGCGTCGGGAACGATCGTCTCGACGACGGTGTCGCTGGGTTACGACGTCTCCCGCGTTCATGTCGAGAAACTGTTGTTGGAGGCCGCGCGGTCCGTTGACCTGCAGGAACCGTTCGTCCATATCAAGGAGTTGGGCGACTTCTCGGTGGTCTACCGGATCCATGGGCTGCTGACCGAGGTGAAGCGTGTCCTCTCGGTTCGGTCGCAACTTCGTTGTGCCGTCCTCGATCATCTTCACGAAGGCGGCGTCGAGATCGTCTCTCCCAACTTCATGAATCAACGGGTGCTTGCCGATCAGGCGGTCTTCATCCCGCGACCGACGCGCGCCTCGGCGGACGAGACGCAGGCGGTGATCGCCGAGACCGTGGTCTTCGACAAGGCGGACGAGGCCGAATCCATCGAAGAACTGCGAAACGCGCGAACCGGAATCAAGAAGGAGTTGGCGAAACTCAATGAGTCGATGAAGGAGTCGGACGCGGACGAGAAGAAACGGCTGGAGGGCGAGATCTCCATCCTGAAGCTCCGCATGGAACGGTTCGACAAGATGATCGCCAATCGAGAGACGCGAGCGGACGACGGGGACTGAAGACTAGACGCAGCCCTCCCGGCACATCCGAGAGGGCCGCGTTTCGATTCTTACTCCGACTGGAACACCCGCAGCGCCTTGCTTCGCGACGGATGCCGCAGCTTGCGTAGCGCCTTCGATTCGATCTGACGGATCCGCTCACGGGTAACCGTGAAGGACTGCCCGACCTCTTCCAGGGTATGTTCCGATCCACCACCGACTCCAAAACGCATCTTCAGGACCTTCTCCTCTCTAGGAGTCAGGCTCTTCAGGACGGTCTGGGTCTGCTCGCGCAGATTGCTGTTCATCACCGAGTCGACAGGAGAGACGGCCCCGCGGTCTTCGATGAAGTCCTTGAGGTGGCTGTCCTCTTCCTCGCCGATGGGCGTCTCGAGGGAGATGGGCTCCTGGGCGATCTTCAACACCTTGCGCACCTTGCCGACGGGGATCGCCATCTTCTCTGCGATCTCGTCGGGCAACGGCTCACGGCCGAGTTCTTGCACGAGGCTCCGCTGGGTACGGACCAACTTGTTGATCGTCTCGATCATGTGGACCGGAATACGGATCGTGCGAGCCTGGTCGGCAATGGCGCGAGTGATCGCCTGTCGGATCCACCAGGTCGCATAGGTCGAGAACTTGTAGCCGCGACGGTACTCGAACTTATCGACGGCCTTCATCAGGCCGATGTTGCCCTCCTGGATCAGATCCAGGAACTGAAGCCCACGGTTGGTGTACTTCTTGGCGATCGAAACGACGAGACGAAGGTTGGCCTCGACCAGTTCGCTCTTGGCGACCTTGGCTTCGCGCAGACCGCGACGGACCAACAACGAAACGGCGCTCAGCTCCTTGCGATCGACACCCATGTCCTCTTCGATAAGGCGGATGTGGGTCCGGGCATGGTCAACCTTGCGTCGGACTTCGCGCTTGAGGGTCTGATCGCGGTAGGTCTTGATCTTCGCCGTGAGATCGCGGCCCATCCGTTCGTGACGCTTGATCTTGCGATCGGCATCGACGATGGAGAAGGCGATCTCGTCGATCTGCGCCGGCACCAGGTTCAGACGATGGAACTGACTTGCAATTCCCACCCGGTGTCGCGCGATCTGCCAGTTGGCGGCGCGGAAGGCCTTCCCGCCTGCCTTCAATCGTCGCAGTCGTTTCTCCTGCGCGTCGATCTTGCCGTTCTCGCGGCTGATCTTGTTGATCACCTGGCGTGCATGCACCAGACGCTTGGAGGGATCCTTTTCCTCCGGCGCGTCGGGCTTCCCGGCATCGGGATTGGTAAACCGATTGGCGGAGATCATACACTTGCGGATCAGCTCGCCGATGGTGCGAACCTCTTCGATGGCGTAGCCGCTGCGGGCCAGAGCGTTACGAACCCGTCGTTCGCCTCGCTCGATCCGGCGTGCAATCAGCACTTCACCCTGTCGCGTCAGAAGGGGGACGGTCCCCATCTCACGCAGATACATCCGCACCGGGTCGTTGGTCTTTTCGAGCGGGCTATCGGTGGCCGTGATGCCCGCTTCTTCCTTGGCCTTCCGCTGGGTATCGGGCGGGCGGGCGAGGTTGTCTTTCGTGTCCCCGTCGATCAACTGAATGCCGAGGGTTTCAAGGGTGTTGAAAACATCCTCGAGCTCTTCGGAGGACGCCGTCACTTCTTCGGGGAGCATCTCGTTGATCTCCTCCACCGAGAGGAAACCTCGATCCTTGCCCAGCAGGATCAACTGTCTGACTTCTTCGAATCTCTGATGTGCGCGTAGTTTGACTTCGCGTTTCTTGGTTTTCATTTTTTTACTCGGATCTCTCGGCCCGTAACAGCTCGTCACGTTCTCGAGCGATCTGCTGAAGTTCACGCAACTGCCGGTCGACGTCCGATACTTCGGCGTCCCGACCCCCATCCGTCTGCAAACGATTCACTTCTCTGACGGCCTCGCGTCCCTGACGCTGAAGGCGCTCTTGCTCGAACGACCACAGACAGTCCTCGACATCCGGTCCATCCTCCGGAAGCTCACGAAACGCGATCTCTGTCAGTAGATCGCGATCGGCCTCCTCGGGGAGCGTCTCGAGAACGGTCGGGTAGTCACAGGATCGACCGGCACGGTTGAGGTTCAAGATCGTTTCGACGATCGCGCGGACACCGCGGTGTTGCAGCACTTCGTGATCCAATCGTTCCTCGCACAATGCGCGTTCGCCCTCCGAACCCAGGAGTCGTTGTATCAGAATGACCTCGGTCTCGCGGACAGGTCGAGAGGGGCCGGGATTGTGACGTATCGTCGTCTGCGCCGACTTCAGTGAGTCCCGCAGTTCCTGCATCACCATGCCGTCTTCGATCTGTAGCGCGTCACCGATGCGATCGGCCCAGGCCGCTCGTTCGATGGCACTCTGTAACTTCGCCACGTGCGGCAACACCGCATGGATCGCAGCGACCTTCTCCTCGATACGATTCAGATCCCTGGCGCGGACTTCCTTGCGAACGAGGAACTCGATGTACGCCGGCGCTTCTCTAACTAGCCGCGCATACGACTCGGCCCCGTGCTTGCGGATGTAATCGTCGGGGTCCTCTCCATCGGAGAGATCCACGACCCGCACCTCAAAACCTTTTTCAAGCAGCAGATCCAGGGACCGGGCGGTCGCCTTGGCACCTGCCGCGTCGCCGTCGTAGGAGACTGTGACACGCTGGGTATAGCGCGCCAGCAGTCGCGCCTGGGCCGGCGTAAACGCCGTGCCGAGAGACGCGACGACGTTGGTGAAGCCCGCCTCGTACAACGCGGCGAAATCGAGATAACCCTCGACGATCAGCGCGAAGCCCTCTCGTCGGATGCTGTCTCGGGCGATGTCCATCCCGTAGAGATGCTCGCCCTTGGTGTAGGTCGGCGACTCCGGGGAGTTGATGTACTTGGGCTGGTCATCACCGAGGGTTCGTCCACCGAACGCGATGGAGCGACCCTGAATGTCACGGATCGGGAAGATCAGTCGGTCGCGAAAGCGATCGTACTGGCCGGATCCACTCTTGCGGGGGACGGCGAGACCCGCCTTCTCGATCTCCTTGGCGGAGTAGCGCTTGCTTGTCAGATGGTTGAGCAAGGTCTCCCAGCCACCGGGTGCGTAGCCGACGCCGAGACGTTTGGCCGTCTCGTCTCGAAGTCCACGGGAGGTCAGGTAGGCCCGGCATGCATCGCCGGCCTCGGACGCCAGGGCACCTTGATAAAAGGATGCGGCATCCCGGTTGAGCAGCAGCATGCGGGCGTAGGGGTCGTCGCCACGGGTGTTCCGAGTCGGGACCGGCACCCCGAACTTGTCGGCCAGCAGTTCCAGCGCCTCGCCGAAACCGACGCTCTCGTAGAGTTGGACGAATTTGAAGACGTCGCCGCCGGTCTGACAACCGAAGCAGTAGAAGAGTTGGTTGTCGGCGTCCACCGTGAACGAAGGAGTCTTCTCCTGGTGGAACGGACACAGGCCCTTCTGGCGAACGCCGGCCTGTTTCAGAGGAACGTATTCGGAAATCACGGTGACGATGTCACCCGCGTTCCGAACCGCCTCGATGAAGTCCTGCGAGTGAGGGGCGCCCAAGGGCGTATACCTTCTCTAGTAGGTCCCGGTCGGCTCTCATGAAGAGAACCGACCGGGGTGCGGTCAACCGTTCATTTTGCGTTCTTGCGCGAGACGCTTCAGAAGCTTCTTGCGTGCGGCGAGCGCTTTTCGCTTCTTGCGGACCGAAGGCTTCTCGTAATGCTGACGCTTTTTAATTTCCGTCAGAATTCCGGATTTCTCGCACTTCCGCTTGAAACGCTTCAAGGCATTCTCGAGGGATTCTTCCTCGCGAACCTTGATCAGCGGCATGGACCCATCACCCCACTTTCTCGTTGGATTTGGTCGTGGTGTCTTTCTGTGACACCCGTCTGGCAAAGCGCAAATCATAGCTTTACCCACCAGATCGGTCAAATTCGCCGGGGTCACGGCGTCACGCCGAAATCGTTCCCTATTCATAGCCGACACTCCCAGTGTTGGGCCGCCAGTTATATGGAGCGAAAACCAGAAAACGTCAACATTTTTATATTATTTACAGTTCGTTTCGGTTATACGGGTCTTTCCATGGGTCGTTGATACGGCTGCCCACCCTCCCGGTTGCAACAAATCGTTCCTTAACTGGTGTTTTTTGGCCTGTGAACGGTGATCACGAGGCCTGCCGCGCCAACCGATCGATCATTCCCGCGGCATACCCGGCGCCAAATCCATTGTCGATATTGACCACGGTCAAACCGGCGGCGCAGGAGTTCAGCATCGCCATCAGGGCCACCTGCCCCCCGGCACCGGTCCCATAGCCAACACTGGTCGGCACGGCGATGACGGGGTTCGCGGTCATGCCGGCGACCACCGACGGGAGCGCGCCTTCCATCCCGGCGACCGCCACGATGACCGTGGCCGACCTTAGTCGAGCGGTGTGGGCCAGCAGTCGATGAAGGCCGGCGACCCCGACATCGGCGATCCGCTGAACGAGACAGCCGAATAGCTCTGCCGTGAGTGCGGCCTCCTCGGCGACGGGAAGGTCGGACGTTCCGGCACAGACCACCACGACCCCTCCGGTGGACTCGGTCGTCTTCTCCTGTGACGGAGATCCCACGACCAGGGCGCGAGCGGTCTCGTGATAGACAGCGCGGGGCAATCGATCCCGCAACAGCTCATAACGCTCTGCGGTCAAACGCGTGACCAGAGCCAGCTGCCCGGCGTCGATCAATGCCTGGGCGATGTCGACGATCTGATCGATGGTCTTGCCGGGGCCGTAGACGACTTCCGGAAAACCGCACCGAGCGGCACGATCGAGATCGACGTTGGCGAACCCGAGATCGCGGGTTGCCGGTGCGGCCAGTCGCTGTTCGGCATCGTCGATCGAGAGTTCGCCACGACGCAGCGCCGCAAGGATCGATCGCGTGGTCTCTTGTTCCATTAACGCCTCTTGACCGTTTGTCTGCAGCAACCCTACGATGGGGTTCCACCGGAGGCAACATGATGTCCGAAGATCCAGCAGAACGCCGCGCCCATCCTCGAATCGCCAAAGAAATCGTGGCCGAGTGTGCCCCCCAATCGGGTGGGGTCGTCGCCCGCATGATGACGCGAAATCTCTCTCTTGGCGGTCTTTTTTGCACATCCGCCGCCCACTTCCCCGAGATGACCCAGGTGGCCATTCGTCTCATGTTGCCGGTCAAGCAGAGCGGCAATGGTGAGACCGAGGCACTGGAAGTCGACGCGGTCGTCGTACGCTCGGAACCACTGCCCGATTCGCCGACATCCGGCGAGCCACGTTACGAGCTTGGACTGTTCTTCACCAACCTCAGCGACACCGGACGCGAGCAGTTACAGCGCTACCTGAGTTGATCGGTGCTTGACACGTTGTGGTCTGCGCGTTGTAATCGCATTGCTCGTGTTTTCATGAGTTAAATTCGTAATCGGAAGGAGGTGAGTTGGATGAACAAGGCCACGCTGATAGAGAAGATGTCGCTTGATGCCGGGATCACCAAGACCGCTGCCGCAACGGCCGTGGACAGCATGCTCGACGGCATCACGTCGGCGCTGAAAAAAAATCAACGCGTCACGCTGGTAGGCTTCGGCACCTGGGGTGTCAGCAAGCGTAAGGCGCGTACCGGTCGCAACCCGCAGACGGGTGAGACCATACAGATCAAGGCCAAGAAGGCCGTCCGTTTCAAAGCGGGCAAGACTCTTGAGGATTCGCTTAACCGTAAGCGCTAGTCACCCCTCAGCGAAAAAATATCAGAGGCCCGGGATCTGCATCCCGGGCCTTTTTTCGTCGCGACTTCGATCAGGCGGACCCACGACACGCGAGTCGGACTCTGTGAGCAGGAATACCGGCGTTAACTAGGGGCAGGTCGTGATGTCCGCATCACGCGCCGCGCTTCCCCAGCTACCGCCCGGTTGGTCGCGAACCAGATACCAGTAGCCGCTGCCCACCGGCGGTGCCGCCGCGTCGGCGAGTGTATCGCCCGGCAGGTTGTTGCCGAGGCAACTGGCACCCGGGTAGCCTCCATCCAGTAACGACAGATCCCCCGTCGCGACATCGACACTACCGACACCCCCCGTTGAACTCCACCAGAGTGCGTTGGAGAAGACGAGGAGTTCGCGGCTGACGCTGATCCCGACGACGACGACGACGTTGGTCAACTCGGCGTTAACCAGCAGTTGGTTGCCGATCACGAATGCCGTGACCCCGAGGGGTTGAAGTGTGGGATCGCTATTGATCGACGCCGCCAGACCCGCAACGATCTGTGCGGCGGATTGGCCGGACGATGTCGTGACCGACACGGTGACGCCGTCGACATCGACGGAAACCGTCTGACCGCCGAGCAACGTGGTGCCATCGAGAGCCAGATACTGCTCCGTGTCGCAGGCCGACGTGCAGCCGTCCCAATCCACGGTGCCGCCGTCATCGCAACTCTCGTTGGTATCGATTTCGGTATCGCCGCAGAGCACCGTCTCGAACTGACGCATCATGTCGTGATCTTCGTGTTCGAGGATGTGACAGTGGTAGGCAAACTTGCCCTTGAAGTCCTCAAAGCGTGCGATCACGCGAAGGATCTCGCCGGGGCCGACCATCGCCGTGTCCTTCCAACCGTCTTCTTCCGGAAGCGGTGGCTGAGGATTGCCACCGGGAATCACCTCGTCTCCAACTCCCAGCGTGAAGGTGTCGCGGTCGAGGATCTGGAAATTGACGAGATGCATGTGCATCGGATGCGAGATGCCCGAGTCGTTGACGAAGCGCCAGATCTCCGTCGACCCCAACTGTGGATACTCGGTGATGTCGTCCCAGCCAAGATCGTTGATGGTCCACGGCGAGCGTCCACAGGCATTGTTGGCGCCACGTGCCAGACGGAAGTCACGCGAGAGAACCGCGTCGCCCTCTTGCAAACGTTCCATCGTGCGTAGCGTGGTGGGGATCGCGTCGGTGTCTCCCACGTCGGCTGTCACGACAAACTTCATGACATCGACTGCGCCGTCGAGGCTTCCGTTGGGAAATGGCGCCGGCGCACCGTTGGCCATGATGATCTCGTCGCCTGCGTTGTAGCCCGCGAAGTCGATGATCAGGTCCGATCGCTCTGCGGGCCCCAGCGTCAACGACGACACACCGGGCACCGGTGCCTCGAGCAGACCGCCCTCCACCCCGATGACCGTGAAGTCGAGAGATCCACTCGGTGGATTGAGGGACAACGAGAGGGTGCGTGAACCCGCGCCGTTGAGGATGCGGAATCGGTACTTGCCCTGTTTGACGTTCAGGAATGGGGAGACCTTGCCGTTGACGATCAACTTGTCGCCGAAGACGTGGTCCATCCACATGGCGGGATAGTCGTAGGTTCCGTCGGGGTTGAACTTGCGATCGAAGATCGCCAACGGAATCTCGTACTCGCCGTTGGGCAAGTTGAGGGCCGTCTCGACGGGGTCTCGCAAGATGTACAGACCGACAAGACCCATGTAGACGTTCAGACGCGTAATCCCTAGCGCGTGGTCGTGGTACCAGAGGGTTCCTGCCAGCTGATCGTTGCCATAAACGTAGGTGTCGAAGTTCCCCGGCGTGAACGTATCTTCGGGGTAACCGTCGAACTCGGCCTCGGTGTGGGCCCCATGAAGATGCACCACCGTCTTCGCCGTGTTCTCGGCACCGTGGATGCAATCGGTATCCACCGCCAGGTAGTGATCGGTCCGCAGCAGATTGTTGCTGATCTCTCGGAGATCATTGATCCAGCGCACGGTGATCGCGTCGCCCGAGGCACCCTCCACCGTGGGCCCGGGCAGCGAGGGTCCGCTGACTCCGTCGTTCCAGCCCCAGACGGTCGTCGCCGGGAGCGACGGATGGAACTGATGCTGGAACTCGACCATGCTCATGTCGTAGGCCGCGATCCCACCTGACGAGCCGGAGGTCGGCGTCGCCACGACCGGTATCGGCAACGCCTCCACGAACGGGGTCAGCTCGATGGGGCACTCGGCCAGCGCACAGGTCGACGAGTCGCCCTGGTAGACCCCGCCCACGTTGGTGCAGTCGGTCTCGGTCCGCTCGTCACAGGTGCCGTCGGAATTACAGCAAGCCCCCATGGAGGAAATGCACGGGTCCGGTGTGCAGGTCGTGCCGTTCCCCTGGTACGTGCCACTCATGGAGGCACAGTTGGTGTCGCTGGTCACCACGCACCCGCCCGGGGCGCAGCAGGCGCCGATGTTGGACGACACCGTGTAGCGAACCTCGAGGAGCGGACGGTTGGAGCCGTTCAAATTCTCTCGGCTGTCGAATCGTTTGGACGTCCCGTTCGAGGCTTCGTTCCCGATGATGATCCAGCCGAAATTGTTGGCCGGCGTATCGAGCCAGAACTGGACATCCTGGACCAGGTTGATATGGGTGGGCCAGGTGTACGATCCGTTCAATTCGACCGGAATCGACGCCGACGCCAGCGAGACGTAGTCGCCACCCGCCAGGGTCCAGAAGTCGGTGTCGTAGAACGTGTGATCCCAGGTGGCATCACCGGGCGTCGCTCCGGAACCGGTTCCGCCGAATTCGCCGGCCATCGACGTGCCCTCGCCCCAGTCCATCAAGACGCGATGAAGCGAGGTCGTGGCACTGGCGGCTTGCCTGATCTTCGAGACGTTCATCGTCAACGAGACGTATTCGATGGTGGCGCCGGCAGGGACCTGAGCGCCGATGTCGAAACGGATCACGCCGCGACGGAGAAAACCGGAGTTGGTGCGACCGGTATAGATGTTCTCACCGAGGGCGTTGCTGGCCGTACCGGACGCCAACTCGTAGAGGGAGTTGTCGCGGTCGGCGGGGATGAACGTCGTGACCTGGGCGGTGGTAGGTGTCCAGACCCACATCGCCGCCGCCGCCAGCAATGCTGCGGTCGAGAATCGACGAGCGAAGGCTGGATGAACTCTCAAGCAATGACCCTCGGAAGATGTATGCCGCCCTACAGGGGCCGCTGCAACCCAGGCAGCGGCATTCGATACCGGATTTCCAGCATCGGGCGGGCATCCGCGTCGGATCCCTCGCGACTGGTGATCTTCTTGGCCGTGCGTGGCTGACCCTCACCACCGATGAGAATCCAGCCGAAGTTCCGTTCGGGCACACTAAGCCAGAACTGAACATCGTCTTGCAGAGACGCGGCTCGGGGGCGACGGACCGTCTTTCTCCACTCGTAGAGACCGGGTCCTGCGATGGTCTGCGCCGCGCTGGCGCGACGGACAAACACTCCACCGGGGCGTCGCCAGGTGGCGATGTCATAGCTTCGGTGAATCCACGTCACGTCACCGGGCATCGCGAGCGCGCCGTTCCCTCCACTGCTGATGGCCGGACCTTCGGTCCAGGGTCGCAAGACACGGAAGACCCGGACGTCGATCGCCGGTGCGGTTCCCGGGAGGACATTAAGGATGAGGGTGGCGTCCTCGATGATGGCCCGACGAGGTATTTCAGACGCGACGTCAAATCGCAGGAGGCTTCGTCGTCGAGAATCGCTCGGCTGTTGCGTTCTACCGACAAAGATCGACGAGCCCGAACCGTTTGCCAATCGTCCGTCGGTGGTCTCGATCAGCGTCGCGTCGGCGTCTACGGGGATCCGAACCGTGATCGTTCGACCCGGGACCGTCGCCATGTCCCGCGCGGGCAACTCGACGCCGCTTGTCATCAGAAAGACCGCCGCCAGTAGGAGACACCGGACGGTCATTCGTGTGTGTGTGGAAGTTAGTTCATTCATCGTAAATTCCTTCTTGTATACAGCGTGTTTCGTCGCACTTCGACCCACCCGGAAGGTACGGCGCAACCGCGGTCCGGGCTACCCCCGGATCGTCTTACGGAGCTCCCCGTAGGCAGATTCCAGCCGACGGTGGCGCTCTTCGCCGACGGCCTCCAGCCGGGCGTCGAAGGCCTGCTGGATGGCCTCGGTGTCATCGAGGGTCTGCAGCCGATCTTCTTTGTGATTCTCGGCGTCCTCGATGGCCCGCCGATAGGTCTCGTCGACGTCATCGAGGGTCTTCTCTTCGACGCGATAGCTGTCCGTGATCTTGGCCGACTGCTCGCGTTGGGCGGTTGCCAACTGCTGCTGAAACTCGCGGTGAGCCTTCTTCGTGGCCGCCGCAAAGAGCTTCCGCGCCTTGGCGATCGAGCGGTCATGTGTTTTCTCGGCGGCTCGTCGTGCTTTTTGCTCGCGGCTGTTGACTCCCAGCTCTCGTGCGCTCTGGGTCTCTCGATCCAGGACCTCCCGTGCACGCTCCTCCTTCTCGAGTCGACTGGCATACGCGGCATCTTCCTTGACCATCCGCCGCGACTCGGCCTTGCGAATCGCCTCGCCGCGTCGAGTCAGAGCGGCGTCGATCTTATCTTCTCGTCCGCGGGTCGCGTCTTCACGGGCCCGATCCCATTTGCGACGCGCCTTCCTCAGTCGGTTTTCGAAGTCGGCGAGGACCTCTGCGACGCCGTCGACCTTGATCAACTCGGCCAGCCGTCGGGCCTCGATGGCCTCGGTGCGTTCACGCGTCCAGCGATCGACGGTATTCATCGCTCTGGACCAACGTTCGGTGGCAGTGACTGTCTTGTCGTTCATCGGTGTCCTCATCTTGCCCATCCTCTTTCCACCGGGCCAGTGTAGTCAACGAACCGTTCGGGTTGCCATACTTCCACGACGACGCTTGTGGTCATGGGACGACTTCCGGTTTCGGCTATCGACGGCGGCGGGCCGACCCGTCATGCTCCAGTCGTCCCGCCTTCAGTTGTCAGGAGCGATCGATGTTACGAGCAAGAGGAATCTGGATCACGATCTGTCTTCTCATCGCGTCACCTCTCGCGGCGGTGGAGACGCTCGATCCCGTGTCGCTGGGACTCGCGTTGGAGGAGGGCGTTCACGCCGAGAGGGTCGTACTCCCCGCCGGGATGGTCACGCTGAACTGCGAAGACCGGATGATCCTCGTCACCGACGGTGCCCTTGGAAGCTGTGTCTCGAGAGATGGGGACGGAGCGACTTGCGAGAATCCGGAGACGAGAGATCTGGCGCAGGCCTCGTGCGAGCACGGCTGCGAGCGATCCGATGGCCGGGGCCTCTGCGTGGTCATTCCGAAACCGAAGAAGACGTCTCCGCCCAACGACGATGAGGACGATCCCGAAGGGGACGTCCCGGAAGCGGACGTGCCCGAAATCCCGTGATCAGTAGCAGAAGGCCATGAAGACGGTGTTGTTCTGGTTCGTGGAGCACGTGTCGGAAACCGCGCTTCCCATCGTGTAGACCTCCTTGCAGGTCATGCCAGCGGCTGCACAGACCTCATCTCCGGTGTTGAGTGCGGAGTCGGTACCATCGGACCAGAACACACCGCCCCAGTTGGGGGTGGTGCCCCGGGGCGCGTGGATCGGTTGCCCGTCGGCCGCCGAGGTCGGCGAGGACCCGTTGACTCGAACCTGCTGCGCTGCAGAGTCCGCCCACAGGTGCATGTTGCCCAGTAGCAGGTGCCCGTTGTTCCAGTTGCCACCGGCCAGTTCTAGGTTGCCGCGATCCGGTGAGGGATTGTCGTTCTGGTCATCGATACGAAGGGCCGCGCCGTCGCTCTGCCCGAGTCCCTGCTGATCGCCGATCAACAGACCCACGTGCCCGTCGAAAGTCACCGGTGACGATCCCGCCAGCGCGGTCGGGCTATCGATCAGAACGCCGACGCTAGCGTCGACGGAGGTGAACTGGCCGGTGGGCACCAGTTTATAGCGAAATCCGTAGAGCTCACCGACCGCGCTGCCGGTTCCGGTCTGCGAGATCTCGTTGCGCGCATCGAAGGCGATCATCTTGCCCGTCACGCTGCGATCGGGGATCGTGCCGATAAAATAATTCAGCGCGCGATTGGCGAAGACATCCGTGAGCGAAACGTTGGCCTCGGTGCCGTCCAGATCGTTGGCCACCTGGAGGCCGGTGGCCGTTCCCGCTGTGGTCCCCGGCAGCAACTCGATGTCGTGTTCTACCTCGTTGACCAATGAATTCAGGTTACTGCCGTCGTAGACTGTGTTGCCAATCAGGCCAACCCGATAGAACAGTTTGCCGGAACCGTGACGGATTTCGACGTCCGGTTTGCCATTGTCCGGTCGGGTGTTCCAGATGAACGATGCACGATTGGATCCATCACACGTCGCGCCGGGATTGCACTCGGCGTCGTCGGTACAGGTCGCCATCGTGTCGGAACAGGTCCCGTCGATGAACAACTGGAACGCGAAGGGACGCCAACGATTGCCGAAAGGGTTGGTGTAGTTCCAGTTGTACTCCAGCGACTCGCGAACGCCGTCCCAGTAGGTCGCCTCGATCTTCTGATTCCAGGCGTGTTGGGTCGGGTCTCGCTGGAAGACACCCTCGTCCGTGCAGTTGTAACAGATCATCCACTGCTCATCGAGCTCCTGGTTGGGGTGCAGATTCTGCCCGATGGGATCTCCCTCGTACTTGATGATGCGGAACTGCGCATCCGGCACAACGGTGCCGGTGATGTGAGGCCAGATCAGATCCGAAAGCTCGCCCATCGTGATGCCGGTCTCAAAGGTCTGGCTGCCGGTCCAGACGATGTCGCCACTGGCTTCCAGAAGCGTCCCGCCACCGGGACCGAAATCTGCCGTGGCGGCCCGCAACGCGTAACCGGTGCTGACAAGTTGGGTTCGCGGCGTCATCTCGCTATCGGTGTTGACGGTCAGCCCGAGACAGACCGTGTCACGATTGGCAAACGTCGAAGTCAGATTGGCCTCGACGCCCGGCGTGATGACTCCCGAACCGAGAAGGACGCTATAGATGCCGTCGGCCACGGAGACCGCAGCATGGTAATCCTCAAGCAGCAACTGACCGGCGACGCAGTCGTCGTAGAACCGGAATGCCATCTCGTAGTTGCCGTCTGCGACCGGCACCCCGCCACTGTCCAGCAGCTTGCCCTGCGTCGACAACAACTCCGGCGGCGCCGCGAGCGCAGCGATTCCGCCTAGGGTAAGACAGACCGCCAAGATCATTGCTTGCTTCATCGTTCGAACTCCCAAACTACGGACAGCTCTGAATCGCCGACCGCTCGGCGAAGGTCCCGAATCCCACGGTCCCTTCTTGGTTCAAGGCGTCTACGGAAGAGACCAGGAAGAAGAAACCCTCTCCTGGCAACGGTACGTCGGCGAGGACCACGGACGCCAGTGGTTCCTCCGTCAGACATGCCGGGTCAGTAAAGAACGTCAAGCCGGTCAGGCTACGCGCGTAGACACGGTAGGTCTGTGCCTGCAATTCGGGGCTCCATGTCATCAGCGTGGCCGACTGGAACTGCACCCCGAACACCGGACCTGGCCGATTGAGCGATGGGATGAAGCTCTCGTAGGCACCCATCTCCGCGATGGCGAAGCCGTCGTGATCACTATCGAGCAATCGCGGAAACCCTTGCAGATCGAACTTCGGAGAGCCACCGTAACCGTTGGCGGGAATGCCCACCTCAATCAGCGGTGACATCGGGGACAGTCGATAGTCGCCCTGAGTCGCATTGACGAACTGCGGGGCCAGACAAAGATTGCTTCCGAGGCAACAGCTGGTCTGAAGACCGGAGACACTGACGTTGAGACACGACACTCCCGTGATGTCCTGGAGGTGTCCGTTGAGGATCGAACTCTGGACGGTCGTTCGACCGGTACCATTCGCGAAGATCCCGATCCCACATTCGACGACGGTCGACCCGGACACTAGCGTACTAACGGTGCCGTTCAGATCGAAACACTCGGTGGCCGCCTCGTCGATCAATGAACTCGTCACCGTTAGCGCGCCGTCGGTAAACGACAGGCCGCGAACCGACGATCGGAGGATTTGACTCCGATCGATCTCAACATCCGTTTTGCTGCTCACGATTGCCGTGCCGGTGTCCTGAATCTGCGACTCGACAAGCGTTACGTGGACCGGATCGAGGCCAGGGTTGCTCATTCCCAGACCGGTGACCACGTCGCGAACCAGCAGGCCGCGCCCGATCCACGAGGTCAACGATTGGATCGCCGTGTCACTCCCGGTCACGTCCAGGTCTCTCAGGACCACGGGGGTCGCGTCGCCCGAATCGATGATCAACGTCGCGCCGGGCGATGTGTTCGTGAGCGTCGCCGAGCCGGGCGCACCCGCCGGGCGAAGGGTCACGCCGCGGTTGATGAGCACCCGCTCGTCGTAGACTCCGGCCGCCAGCACGATGTCGCAGGTCTTGCCCTGATCGATGCACGCCTGAATCGTCGGGCAATCACCGAGCCCGTTGGGCGTCACCAGAAGCGAACACGACGACTGACACGCATCGCCGGTACCATCCATGTCGCTATCGTACTGACTCGGGTTGGAAACAACCGGACAGTTGTCCGTCGGCAAACCGCACTGGGGGTCGTCGGCGCAGATCCCGTCGCCGTCCACGTCGTTGAACGGATCGCACGGGCAGGCATCGACACCGTCGAGGATTCCGTCGTTGTCGTCGTCGGGGTCACACGCGTTGCCGAGATTGTCATTGTCGATGTCAACCAGATCGTCCAGGTAGACGCCGTCGGTGGTCAGCGCGGCACTGAGAAGACGGGCGCCGTTTCGGGCGCGGATCGTCCCGAAATAGGTCTGGCATCCCGCGAAGGGTCCGACGACGCAGACGGAGTCTTCGCCGAGGACCATCGCCTCGAGGACATCCGTTCCGCCCGGTGTGGTTCCGATATCGAGCTGAGCCCCGTAGACCGCCGACTGGGGGTCGACGGCATCCCACTCGTAGCAGAGTTGACTGGGATCGTACGAGATGTCGATGTCTCCGCCGATTCCGTCGGCCACCGACGGCAGGTTCGGGGCGCTACCGTCGAAGACCTGCAGATTCACGAAACCGGCGCCGGTGTCGAACTGGCCACCCTGACTCTCGCCGATGGTGGTCTGGCCGATCACCAGCGACCCGCTGCGATACTGGCCGGCCGAGGCCTCGGATTGGGCCCCGGAGCTGATGACGACCGCGTGGGTAGACCCGTCCTGGGCCAGGCAGACCACGGCCTGGAAACTGACGGCGATCCAGACAAGGATCCCCCGGACATGGATATGGTTCCATCTCAAGTCAAATTCCTGACCCGTGAACTGTCTATCTGGGGAGTCCCCCCCCGTGGCCTTCTATATACACACTCTCCCGTGTGGCGACCCGCATTTGCTGGGTGGGGGGCGCGGAAAACCGGAAATCGAGGGAACTTGAAGCAATCCTGCGGATCTCGGATACTCCTGACCCATGCCGATCTACGCGCAGTACTACGTCTGGCTCATCGGGACCTCGCTGTTCTGTCTGCTGCTGGAACGGATCGTGCCCTGGCGGCGCGAGCAGACGCTGCTACGGCCGGGACTGTTTCAGGATCTGTTCTGGCTGGTCTTCAACGGCCACTACCTGGGAATGATTTTCGCCATTTTCACGGGGCGACTCTTCCTGGCCTGGCACGACGCGTTGCTGGCGCTCGGGTGGCCCCTGCCGGAATCGCTACAGCTCGTCTCGGGGTGGCCGTTGTGGCTCCAGTTCATCACGCTGCTGGTGGTCAAGGACTTCGTCGAGTGGAACATCCATCGGCTCCTGCACAACGTGCCGTGGCTCTGGGAACTACACAAACTTCATCACAGCTTGCGGCAGCTGGACTGGATCGGGAACTTCCGTTTTCATTGGGGCGAGATCATTGTCTACAAGACCCTGTCCTATCTTCCGCTGGTGGTGCTCGGTGTCGATTGGCGGGTGATGTTGGCGATCGGTGTGTTGTGGACGCTGATGTTGGATATCAATCACGCCAACTTACCGATCTCGTGGGGCCCACTGCGTTACGTGCTGAACTCCCCGAAGATGCATGTGTGGCATCACGACGTCGAACTTCACGGCAAGGGCGGCCAGAACTTCGGCCAGGTTCTCAGCGTCTGGGACTGGCTCTTCGGAACCGTCTACTGGCCCGACGATCAGGAGCGGCCGGTGCAGTTCGGTTTTGCCGGGCAGGAGAGTTATCCCGAGAGTCTGCTGGGGCGTCTGTTCTATCCGGTCTCGCGACTCTTCCGTAAACAGGCCCTGTGACGTCTTCGAAGAAGGGGTAGCACCTCCGTTTCGAACCACGGGTTTCGTCGCAGCCAGAGGTTGTTCCGCGGACTCGGGTGGGGCAGCGCGACAACATCCTTCGGGTGATCCCGCCAATTTCGAACCGTCTCGGTCAACGTCTTCTTCTGCGTCTCTGCAAGGTAGTAGCTCTGCGCGTAGCGACCGATCAGCAGCTTGAGGCCCACCTGCGGTAACTCCGCCAGAATGCGCTCGTGCCACTGCGGGGCACACTCCTCCCGCGGAGGCAGGTCACCGGATTTTCCCTTGCCGGGGTAACAGAACCCCATCGGGACGATGGCGTAGCGACGCGGGTCGTAGAACGCCTCGCGATCAATCTGCAGCCACTCTCGCAGTCGATCTCCGCTGGGATCGTTCCAGGGGATGCCGGTCTCGTGGACTCGGGTGCCCGGGGCCTGACCGATGATCAGGGCGCCGGCGGTCTTTCCGGCTTCGAGGATCGGTCGCGGACCCAGCGGGAGACCCTTGCAGATGCGACACGCACGAACTTCCTTCAGCAGGTCCTGCAAGCGGTCGCGACGGCGTGTCACCCTGGCTTCTCCTCTATTCGATGATGGCGATCAGTCGGCGGACTTCGTGATCTTCCCGAATGCCACCAGCGACGGTCGGATGAACGCCGGTGCCAGTCGCTGGTGGATGACACCGAAGAAGTAAGCGATCGTCGAGAACGCCAGATACGACGGCTCGGACTCGTAGCCATACACGACACACTCGAATCCGACACTCGTCATCAGCTTGCGTAGCTTTCCCCGGGTGTTGCAGCGGTAGACGGTCGGGAATACGTCCTCTTCCTTCCGGTCTTCCTGGACGGTGGACGTGACCTTCGAGTGGTAACGGTTGGGGATCAGTCGCGCCGCGATGGCGATATAGCTCCAGCGATTCGACGTTCGGATACACAGATACCCGCCGTCCTTCAGAACTCGCCGGACTTCTCCGAACAGCTGTCCCGGATCGGGGATGTGCTCCAGAACGTAGTCGCAGACGATGAGATCGATGGAGTCGCTTTCGACCGGCCAGGTCGCGCCCTCGATCAGACGGAAGTCGTCCAGGAATGGGTTGTCGCTGGCGTCCGGGTCGACATCAATCCCAACCACTCGGGAGACCTTACCCTTGAGGATCCTGAGATCTCGCCGAAGCGGTACGTCGTCCTCGTCGAAGGCTCCCCGACCACAGCCGACATCCAGGACGACCATCGCCGGGTCCAGCAACGCATGGATTCTGTTGTAGAACGCCACCGTGCCGTCGATGTCGGTGAAACCGCCGAACCTGACTTCCGGATAGAATCGTCGTTTGTTGTCCATCGAGTCCTCCGGCGGTCCTACTCGATGATCGCGAGTAGGGTGCCGGTCTCGACGGCCTGACCCGGTTCGACATCGATGGTGGTGATCGTGCCTGCCCTGGGGGCGACGATCTCGTTCTCCATTTTCATCGCCTCGATGACGAGGATGCCCTGCTCGGCTTCGACCTGGTCACCGACGCCCACGAGCACCCGAACGACCTTGCCGGGCATCTGACTGAGCAACTTCTGCGGACCGTCAGTGCCGAACTTGGCCTCGCGTCCGGCGCGAGAGGGATCGGCGAAACGCACGGTCTTCTCGTCGGCACCGTGTCGCACGAGGTAGGCGTCGTCCCGGGCCTCGACGGAGACCTCGTACGAACGACCTTCGGTGACGATGGTGTAGAAGTCCGCTTCCAGTGGCTGCGCGTCGACAAGCAGGACGGTGCCTTCCACGTCAACCCGATACTTACCGTTCTCGCGGGCGATATCCACCTCGTGGAGATGGTCGCCGACCTGGGCCTTGATCTTCATCGTCGCCATCCCTTCGCCTGGGGCCAGCGCCACGCCGAGACGCCATCGGTGTTGGCCGCGGTGGCTTGTGCCGATGTCGACTCCACCTGTCGCAGATGGACGATCGCCGCCGCGACGATAGCGACCTCGTCCAGCCACGGATTGACGGCAGACTCCAGAAGGTGTGGATGCTGTTCCAGGAACCCGGTGTGAAGATCGCCGTCGATGAACGCCGCGTCCTGCATCACCTGTTTGTGAAAGCTGATGGACGTGGTCAAGCCATCGATCCGCAGCTCATCCAGCGCTCGCACCATGCGTGAAATCGCCTCGGTACGATCCTGGCCCCACACGATCAACTTCCCGATCATCGGGTCGTAGTGTACGGGCACCGTGTATCCCGCGTAGGTACCGTCGTCGAAACGGACGCCCGGACCGCCGGGCGCTCGAAGCCCCCTGATCGTCCCGGGTGAGGGGATGAAATTGCGGCGCGCATCCTCGGCGATGATCCGACACTCGATGGCATGACCTGCCATCCGGATGTCGTCCTGTTGCAACGGGAGCTTCTCCCCGGCGGCCACCGCGATCATCAGCTTGACGAGATCCTGCCCGGTCACCATCTCGGTCACCGGGTGCTCGACCTGGAGTCTCGCGTTGACTTCCATGAAGTAGAAGCTGCCGTCCTCGCCCCTGAGAAACTCGACGGTACCCGCGCTGTGATAACCGGCGGCACGACAGGCCCGGATGGCCAGCTCCCCCACCTCTTTCCGGGTGGCCTCGTCCATCACGATGGCCGGCGATTCCTCGATCAGTTTTTGATGCCGGCGCTGGATCGAGCACTCACGCTCGCCGAGATGGATGAAGTTGCCATGGGTGTCGGCCAGGATCTGGAACTCGATATGGCGTGGACGCTCGACGAACTTCTCCATGAACACCGTGTCGTTGCCGAAGGACGAACCGGCCTCGCCGCGGGCCTGGGCCAACAACGACGGCAGCTCGTCTTCGCTGTTGACGATACGCATGCCCTTGCCACCGCCGCCGGCGGCGGCCTTCAGCAGGATCGGGTAGCCGATCTCGTTGGCCAGCGTGCGAACTTCATCGAGGTCTTCGGAGAGCGGTGGCGTACCGGGGACCACCGGGACGCCGGCTTCGGTCATCAGCTCTCGAGCTCGAATCTTGTCGCCCAACGCTTCCATCGCTTCGGGAGGCGGACCCACGAAGACGATCCCGGCGTCACGACAGGCCCGCGCAAAATCGGCGTTCTCCGAGAGAAATCCATAGCCCGGGTGGATGGCATCGACGTCGGCTTCCTTCGCCACTTCGATGATCCGTCGGATGTTGAGGTAGGACTCCGCCGGTGCGGCGGGACCCAGTAGGTAAGCCTCGTGGGCGAAGCGGACATGGAGGGCGGTGCGGTCGGCCTCGGAGTAGACCGCGACACTTCGGATTCCCAACTCGTGGAGTCCGCGAATGATCCTCACCGCGATCTCGCCGCGGTTAGCGATCAATACCTTCTTGAAGGGCGGCTCACCGACGGCTGCCGCTCCTGGGCGTCTCGCTTTCCGTTTGCTCATGGGGTCCTACGTAATGGGGACAGATCTATTTTTCAATTTCTCTTCCGGCTCGCCCCGAGGAAAGGAAAGCAAAAAATAAATCTGTCCCCTTTTAGAGCGGAATGTTGCCGTGCTTCTTGGTGGGGTTGGTGTCGCGCTTGTTCTTCAGCAGGCGTAAGGCGGTGATCAGTTTGGGTCGGGTCTGCGCCGGTTCGAGGACGCCGTCGACGTAGCCATGCTCGGCGGCGACATAGGGGTTGGCGAACTTCTCGCGGTACTCGTCGACCTTCTCCTGGCGAAGCTCGGCGGCCTTCTCGCCGGCGGCCTTCAGATCGCGACGATAGATGATGTTGACGGCACCGTCGGAGCCCATGACCGCGATCTCGGCACCGGGCCACGCCAGATTGAGATCGGTGCGGATATGTTTGGAGGCCATGACGCAGTAGGCGCCGCCATAGGCCTTGCGGGTGATGACAGTCATCTTGGGGACGGTCGCCTCGGCAAACGCGTAGAGAAGCTTCGCGCCGTGGAGGATGATCCCATTCCACTCCTGGGCGGTTCCCGGGAGAAACCCGGGGACATCTTCGAACACCACCAGCGGGATATTGAAGCAGTCGCAGAAGCGGACGAAGCGCGCACCCTTGATCGAGGCCTTGATATCGAGAACGCCTGCCAACACCGCCGGCTGGTTGGCCACGATCCCGACCGATCGTCCACCCAGATGGGCGAGACCGACGACGATGTTCCCGGCGTAGTGCTCGTGGACCTCGAGGAACTCGCCGTCATCGACGACGGCACGAATCACCTTCTTGATGTCGTACGGCTGATTGGGATTCTCGGGGATGAGGCTGTTGAGGGATTCCTCGGCACGGTCGTCGGGATCCTCCGTCGGTTTGATCGGTGGATCTTCCATGTTGTTGGAGGGGAGATAGCTCAGTAGATCGCGGATCAGCCCGATGGCATCTCGATCATCCTGGGCGGCAAAATGAGCCACGCCGGAAACGGTGCTGTGGGTCGAGGCGCCGCCCAGCTCTTCCTTGCTGACCTCTTCGTGAGTCACTTCCTTGATCACGTCGGGGCCGGTGATGAACATGTACGAGGTGTCGCGGGCCATCACGGTGAAGTCGGTGATCGCCGGCGAGTAGACGGCACCCCCGGCGCAGGGACCCAGGATCGCGGAGATCTGCGGCACCACACCCGAGGCCAGCGTGTTGCGCAGGAAGATGTCGGCATACCCCGCCAGCGAGACAACGCCCTCCTGGATACGCGCTCCACCGGAGTCGTTAAGACCGACCACCGGCGCCCCGACCTTCATCGCCATGTCCATCATCTTGCAGATCTTCGCGGCAAAGGTCTCGGAGAGGGACCCCCCGAAAACGGTGAAGTCCTGGGCGAAGACAAACACAGGTCGCCCATCGACCCGACCGTGGCCCGTGACGACCCCGTCACCGGGGATCCGTTTGTCGGCCATGCCGAAGTCGTTGTTGCGGTGAACCACCAACGCATCGAACTCCTGGAACGAACCGGGATCCAGCAGCACGTCGATCCGCTCGCGGGCGGTTAACTTTCCGGCGTCGTGTTGCTTCTGGATCCGCTCTTCGCCACCGCCCAGACGCGCCTCGGCGTAGCGTTGACGCATCACGTCCAGACGACTGGGGGCGTCGCTCATTCCGCGCCCTCTTCGTTGGGTTCTTGAGTGGCCGTGTCGGCATCGGGATCCGCGACCGCGTCGGACTCGGCCGTTCGAATGGCCGAGACGACCTTGTCGTCGTCGTTGGTCGCGACGACACGCACACCCTGGGTGTTGCGTCCCATCCGACTGATGCCGTCGACGCTGGTCCGAATCAGCTTGCCGCGGGCCGTGATGGCCAACGTCTCGTCGCTATCGCATACGGCCATCGCCGCCACGATCTTCCCGTTCCGATCGGAAGCCCGCATGTTGATGATGCCGGAGCCCCCGCGGCTCTGGAGTCGATAGTCCTCGACTGGTGAGCGCTTGCCGTAGCCGTTCTCCGAGACCGAGAGGATGTCCGCCCGACCCGACAGAACCTCTGCCGCCACCACCCGATCGCCTTTGGCCAGGCGAATCCCGATGACGCCACGGGCCGAGCGACCCATCGGTCGCACGTCGGTCTCTTTAAAGCGAATCGACTTGCCACCGGCGGTGGCCATGAAGATCTCCAGGTCGCCCGTCGAGAGGTCGGCCGCGAAGAGGGCGTCGTCGTCCTCGATGGTCAGCGCGATGATCCCCGCCGCGCGTCGACGACTGAATGCGGACAGCGGTGTCTTCTTGACGTAACCGTTGCGGGTCGCAAACACGACGAACCGATCCTCGTCGAACTCTCGTGTCGAGAGCAGTGCCGCAACCTTTTCCTCCGGCTGTAGCTGAATCAGGTTGACGACCGCCTTGCCCTTGCCGGCAGACTGGACCTGCGGGATCTCGTGGACCTTCAGCCAGTGGACCCGACCGAAGCTGGTGAACGCCAGGATGAAGTCGTGGGTCGACGCGACGAAGAGTTCTCGAACCGCATCCTCGTCCCGGGTCGTCATGCCGATACGACCCTTGCCGCCACGACGCTGGGCCTGATACGTCGTCAGCGCCGTCCGTTTGATGAACCCGCTGTGGGTCACCGTGATCACGACGTCCTCTTCCTCGATCAGATCCTCGAGGGTGATCTCGTCATCGCGGGGGACAATCTCGGTCCGACGCTCGTCGGCAAACTGCTCCCGGACCTTGTCCAGCTCGTCGACGACGATCTGGAACTGCAGCGTGCCGCTGGCGAGGATCTGCTGGAGTCGCGCGATCAGCTTCAGGACCGCTTCATACTCGTCGATGATCTTCTGACGTTCCAGGCCCGTCAGACGCTGCAAACGCATGTCGAGGATCGCCTGGGCCTGGATCGTGGAGAATTCGAAGCGCTCCATCAAGGCCACCTTGGCCTCCGGCGGGGTCTTCGACTTGCGGATCAGGCTGACAACCTCGTCCAGGTTGTCGATGGCGATCTTGAGGCCTTCCAGGATGTGGGCCCGGGCCTCGGCCTTCTTCAGTTCGAACTGGGTGCGACGAACGATCGTCTCTCGTCGGAACTCGATGAAGTGCCGCAGCATCGTTTTCAGATCGAGGACCTGAGGGCGACCGTTGACGAGGGCCAGGTTGATCACGCCGAAGGTGGTCTCTAGCTTCGTGAACTTGAAGAGCTGATTCAACATCACCATGGCGACGGTGTCGCGTTTCAACTCGATGACGACACGGATGCCCTCGCGGTTGGACTCGTCGCGAATATCGCTGATCCCTTCGATCCGCTTGTCCCGCACGAGCCCGGCGATATCTTCGATCAGCTGCGCCTTGTTCACCTGGTAGGGAAGCTCGTGGAGCAGGATGACCTCGCGGTTTTTTCGACGCGGGTCCGGGACGATCTCTGCGCGACCACGAACTCGCAGACGACCCCGTCCGGTCGTGTAGGCCTGTTGGATCCCCTGCGTACCGTAGATCTGCCCGGCGGTCGGGAAATCGGGGCCGGGGATGATCTCCATCAGCTCGGCCAGCGATAGTTCAGGATTATCGATCAGGGCCTTGATGCCGTCGACCACCTCGCCCAGGTTGTGGGGCGGGATGTTGGTCGCCATACCGACCGCGATGCCGGACGAGCCGTTGACAAGCAGGTTCGGGATCGCCGACGGCAAGACCAGCGGTTCGGTCTCGGAGCCGTCGTAGGTCTCGACAAACTCGACGGTCTCTTTATCGATATCCCGCAACAGCTCGGCGGCAAGCTTCTGCAGCCGGATCTCGGTGTAACGCATGGCCGCCGGACGATCGCCATCGACCGAGCCGAAGTTGCCCTGCCCATCGACGAGCGGGCAACGCATCGAAAAGTCTTGCGCCAGACGGACGATCGTGTCGTAAACCGCCGAGTCGCCGTGGGGGTGGAAGCGACCGATCACCGTGCCGACGGTGCGGGCCGACTTGCGGTACGGCTTGTCATGGGTGTTGCCGGTTTCGTGCATCGCATACAGCACACGACGATGAACCGGTTTCAGTCCATCACGTACATCGGGAAGGGCGCGTCCGACGATCACGCTCATCGCGTAGTCGAGATACGAGCGACGCATCTCCTCTTCGATATTGATCGTCGTACGGTTGTCTCGGGTTTCCATCTTCAGCTGTCCTCAGGATCGTCCGGATCAGATGTCCAGGTTTTGTACTTCGAGTGCGTTCTTTTCGATGAACTCGCGACGCGGCTCGACCGCATCGCCCATCAGTGTGGAGAACAACATGTCCGCCTCGGCGGCGTCCTCGACGCGGACCTCCATGTAGCGGCGGACCGCGGGATCCATCGTCGTCTCCCAGAGCTGCTCCGGGTTCATCTCACCAAGACCCTTGTAGCGCTGGATGTTGACGCCCTTCTTGCCGGCCTCCATCAGGTACTCGAGCAGCGCCTCCTTGGAGTCGAGCACGGCGTCTTCTTTCTTGGGATCTTCGACGATCAAGCTGGGGTGAGCCAATCGCGATGTCTGCGTCAGCTGTCGCCGAAGCTGCCGGAACTCGACGGTCTGAGCCAACGCGTGGTTGATGCGATACTCGCGCTTGCCGCCACTGCCGGATCGGATCACGAGCTCGTGGAGTCCATGCTCTTCGTCGCGATCAACGGACAAGACCTCGTGCCCCAGTGCCGTGATTGTCTCCGCCAGTGCGTCCAGGCGTGCGCGATCTACGAAGTCCTCGCGGTCCGCCAACCCGGACTCGGTGACGGCGGCGATCACATCGCTGTCAATGCCGGTACGCTCGAGGGCGACTCGATACTGGCGGGCGTCGATCAGGGAATGAAGCATGTGGCTTAACTCGGTGCCGTGGAGCGTCTCGCCGGTGGCCGGTACCCGGACGGTCTTCTCGTCGGTGGCCTTGCGGATGATCCACTCGCTGAGCTGCTTGTCGTTGTCGACGTAGATCTCTTCCTTGCCTTTGCTGACCTTGTAAAGCGGTGGCTGGGCGATGAAAACATGACCGCGCTCGATCAACTCTCGCATCTGCCGATAGAAGAAGGTCAGGAGCAGCGTGCGGATATGGGCGCCGTCCACGTCGGCGTCGGTCATGATGAAGATCTTGTGGTAGCGCAGTTTGCTGACATCGAAGTCTTCGACTCCGATCCCCGTGCCCAGAGCTGCGATGATCGTGCGAATTTCTTCGTGACCCAGCATCTTGTCGAAGCGGGCCTTCTCGACGTTGATGATCTTTCCGCGAAGAGGGAGGATCGCCTGGGTTGCTCGATCTCGTCCCTGCTTGGCCGAGCCGCCCGCCGAGTCACCCTCGACCAGGTACAACTCGCTCTTCTCCGGGTCCCGCTCCTGGCAGTCCGCCAGCTTGCCCGGTAGCGAGCCGGACTCCAGCGCACCCTTCCGTCGTGTCAGCTCCCGGGCCTTCCTTGCGGCCTCCCGCGCACGGGCCGCATCGACACCCTTGAGGACGATCTTCTTGGCGACACCCGGGTTCTGCTCGAAGAACAACCCCAGCTTGTCATTGATGATCGCTTCAATGGCGCCCTTGACCTCCGAGTTGCCGAGCTTGGTCTTGGTTTGACCCTCGAACTGCGGCTTGGGGATCTTGATCGAGACGACGGCGGTCATCCCCTCGCGGCAATCCTCGCCACTGAGACTGATGTCCTTGGCGTCTTTACCCAGATTGGCCTGAGACAGGTAGTTATTGATCGTGCGCGTCAGCGCGGCCCGGAAGCCGGCCAGGTGGGTTCCACCTTCGACGGTGTTAATCGAGTTGGCGAAGGAGTAGATCTGCTCGCTGTAGGAGTCGTTCCACTGCAACGCGATCTCCGCCACCATCCCCTCAGAATCGCCCTCGATGAGGACCGGCGGATCGTGAAGGGCATGACGAGCCCGATTGAGGTGCTGGACGAACTCAACGATCCCGCCTTCGTAATGGAAGGTCGATTCCCGCGCCTTGTCGCCGCGCTCGTCGCTGAGTTGGATCTTCAGCCCCTTGTTCAGAAACGCCAACTCCCGCAGCCGCTGAGCCAGGGTGTCGTAGGAGAAGGCCAACTCTTCGAAGATCTGCGGGTCGGGCTTGAAGGTGATCTTGGTGCCCCGGCGTTGGGTCACTCCCGTCTGATCGAATGTGCTGGTGGGTTCGCCACGACTGAACCCCTGTTCGTAGGTCTTGGACTCCCGCCAGATCTCCAGGCGCAGCTCTTCGGAGAGCGCGTTGACCACGGAGATACCGACACCGTGGAGTCCGCCGGACACCTTGTAGGCGTCGTTTTCGAACTTGCCGCCGGCGTGGAGTTTGGTCAGCACGACCTCGGCGGCGGAGATCTTCTCGATCGGATGTTCGTCCACCGGGATGCCGCGGCCGTTGTCGGTCACCGTCACCGAGTTGTCGATGTGGATCACCACGTCGACGGCGTCGCAGTAGCCTGCCTGCGCCTCGTCGACGGAGTTGTCGACCACCTCGTAGACCAGGTGATGGAGACCCATCTCGCCGGTCGAGCCGATATACATGGCCGGACGCTTGCGGACAGCCTCCAGCCCTTCCAGCACCTTGATCTTGCTGGCGTCGTAATCGGCGGCTTTTTGAGGGGTGTTGCTCAGAATCTGTTCTTGGTCGCCCATCTTGCTCTCTTTTCACCTGCCGGACCATCGGCGACCCCTTCGGGTCTACCACGGTCCCGACCGGCGCCGTGAGTGGCCGCTGGCGGCGATTGGGTGGATCAGGTCAAGGGTGACGCGTGGCCATCCTCAATCCGAATCCGCTGGATCTCCCGGACCCGTTCACCAAGCTTGCCTGCCAACCCCTCCTTTGAAGTGGCAACAAGGGCCTGGTAACCGCTTCCCTGAAGGAACTCCACCAGGGCGGCGGCCCGGACGTCGTCGATATCCGAATCAAAGTCATCCATCAGGAACAGGGGGTCCTCTCCCCTATCCTTTTTAAGCAACGCCATTTTACCTAATTTCAATACAATCAGCGAGGCCCGTAATTGGCCGGCCGAACCAAACTTTCTCAGATCGATCTCATCGAGATGGATCCGCATCTCGTCCCGATGAGGTCCGACACTGGTGTGGCCGACCTCGAAATCTCGTGCTCTCGCCTGCTCCAGCTTCTCCGTGAAAATAGCTTTAAAATTGGGGCTTTCTTCCGAGTCGGGGAGAGCCGGCGAGGGGCGGTAACGGAGTCTGAGGGTCTGGCCGTCGGGAAACAGCATCCGTCCGCCGTCGCCGATGGCCGTGGCTAACCGTCCGGCGTAGGCCCGTCGGGCACCGTGGACGATTTCGCCGGCCTCCACCAACTGTTGATCCCACGCGTCCAACTGCCCCGCGGACCCTCCCGATCGTCCGTGTCCACGAAGCAGGGCGTTGCGCTGCAGAAGGATCTTGCGATAGTCGCCGAGCCGATGGAGGTAACTGTTATCGGTTCCCAGCACCCCGCGGTCGAGGAAGCGGCGGCGCTCCTCGGGGCCTTCTCTCAGGAGTCGGATCCGATCGCCCGAGAGATCGACCACGGCCAGGCGACCGATGAACTGGTCGAATTCCTTGTCGGCGTCGTTGACCGCCAGCCGTCGACCGCTGTCATCCATCCAGAACCCCAGGTCGGCGGCGCCCAGGATGCTATCCAACTGCCCCTTGACCCGTAGAGTCCCCCCATCCCAGGGGATGAGCTCTTCGATTCGACGCGATCGGAAGGACCGAGCGGTTCCCAGCAGGTAGACCGCCTCCAGGAGGCTGGTTTTTCCCTGGCCGTTGCGGCCTTGCAGGAGTGTCAGACCAGGCGATAGTTCCAGGTCTACCGCCCGCAGATTCCGCAGACGATCGGCCTCCAGGCGCCGCAACCACATGGCTGGACTCCCCGGACGGGGCTACAGATGCATCGGCATCACGATGTAGCGGTAATCGACATCTCCGGCAGGCTCCGGGGTGAATCGGCCAGGCTTATCGCCGGCCTCGGCTTTTCCATCTTCCCCGCTGGCACCCGGGTTGAGACCCAGCATGACCGACGGCGAGCCCACGGCTCCGAAATACTCGATGAGGTAGCGGGCGTTGAAGCCCACCGTCAGATCGGGTCCGTCGTAGTCCACCGCCAGCGTCTCCTCGGCGTCGCCCATCTCGGTGGTGCTGGTGAGTCCCAGCTTTCCGGAAGAGAGACTGAGACGGACCGACCGACCATAGCGGTCACTTGCCAGCAGCGAGACTCGGCGCACGGCCTTGGACAGGTCGTCAACCGGTAGAACGATCTCGGTCTCGCAACTCTTCGGCATGACATTTTCATAACGCGGGAAGTTGCCTTCCAGAAGACTGGACGTCAGCTTGTGACGCCCTACCGCGAAGAAGACCTGATTCTCGTTCTTCCCGAACATCACCTGGGCGCTGTCGTCCAACTCGGCAGTCAGTTTGGCAACTTCGTTCAAAGCTTTTCTAGGCACGATGACCTTGATCGGTCCGTCCTTGACCTCTAACTCAACAGGCTTGGAGATGTACGAGAGTCGGTGGCCGTCGGTAGCGACCAACGTGATCTTTCCCTGTTCGATGATCACGAGGGCACCGTTCAGCGAATAACGCGGATCCTCCGTCGTGATAGCGAACGCCACCCGCTCGATCATTTGACGAAGATCCCCGGCCGGTAAAGCGATGGATTGATCCAGGTCGACTTCGGGAAAGGGCGGGAACTCGTCACGAGCCTGACCGGAGATCCGATACTTGGTTCGGTTACAAGAGATCGCCACCTGATGCCGGTCCAGCAACTTAAAAGTTACATCGGCTTCCGGTAATGATCGGGCGATTTCGTGGAGCTTGGCGGCCGGTAGGGTGACACTCCCTTCCTTGACCACCTTGGCATCCGCCATCCCACGGATCGTCACTTCGATGTCGCTGGCACCTACCTGGAGCCCGTCATTTCGGGTCTCGAGTAGGAGGTTCGCGAGGATCGGTATCGTCGCTCGCTTCTCGACGACACCGGTGACTGTTTGAAGCTCGTGAACGAGGTCGCTTTTCTTGATTACGAATTCCATGACCGCCTCTGACTACTAGAACAACACTAACCAGATGAGAGAGAATCTAGTAGTAGTTCTAGTGGTGTGGATAACCGGATATTAGCGCCAATCTCTTTCGTCTCTATCGTTTGAGCTGTGGACGTCCCTGATGATATCTCGCCGCGGCCTCTTCAGAAAGTGTGGATCGATGGCCGGGGGTTTTCGGGGCCCGTTTTTCCACAACAAACCACAGCGGACCCACAGGCTTGTCTGAGGATAGCTGTGGAAAAGTCTCCAACTAGTTGAGGGTTTGGACGAAGTTCTCGACAAGCCTGTCGAAATCTTTCTCGTCGTTCCGTTTCCGATTAATCTTCTGAACGGCATGGATCACCGTCGAGTGATGCTTGCCACCGAATCGCCGACCGATCTCCGGCAGCGAGCAACTGGTCAACTGTTTGCAGAGGTACATGGCGACCTGGCGCGGGAAAGCGACCTGCTGGCTGTTGTTCTTGGACTTCAGCTGGCTGACGGGCATGTTGTAGTACTGGCTGACCTGCTTCATGATGCTTTCGACGGTCGTCGCCGGAGACTCGCCCGGGAGGATGTCGTGGAGCGTCTCCTTGGCCAGGTCCAGGGTGACGTTGCGACCGGACATCGACGCGTAGGCGACGACCTTGTTCAGCGCCCCTTCCAGTTCGCGGATGTTGGACTGGCAGTTGGCGGCGATGAACAGGTTGACGTCATCGGGAATCTCGGTCTGCTCTTTTTCCGCTTTTTTCTTGAGGATGGCGACCTTTGTCTCTAGATCCGGCGGCTGGATGTCGGCGATCAGGCCCCACTCGAAGCGGGAGCGCAGCCGCTCTTCCAGGGTCGGGATCTCGCGGGGCATGACATCGCTGGTGATGACGATCTGCTTCTGAGAGTCGTAGAGAGCGTTGAAGGTGTGGAAGAACTCTTCCTGCGTCCGCTCTTTACCCGCTAGAAACTGGATGTCGTCGATGAGCAGCACATCGACGTTGCGATACCGCTCCTTGAACTCGAAGGTCTTCTCGAAGCGGATCGCGTTGATCAGCTCGTTCATGAAGATCTCGCTGGAGATGTAATGCAGTCGGGCACCGGGTTGTTTTAGCCGGACGTTGTTTCCGATCGCCTGCATCAGGTGGGTCTTGCCGAGCCCGACGCCCCCATAGATGTAGAGTGGGTTGTAGGCCCGCGCCGGTTGCTCGGCCACCGCCACCGATGCGGCGTGGGCAAACTGGTTACACGACGAGACGACGAACGACTGGAACGAATAACGCGAGTTGAGTTTGGTCCCGGCGACCGTCTGCGACTCGGCACGTGTGTCCGGCCCGTCAGCGGGTCGGGAACGGCCCGTGTCGGCCACCGTCAGCGTCTCGGGAACGAACTCCACCGTGAGACCCGGGCGTTGGGCCTTGCGTAGCGCTTCCTCGATCAACCCCCCGTAGTTGGTCTTCAGCCATTCGGCGAACCAGCTGTTGGGTACCTGGACCTTCAGCCCCTCGTCGGACTCTGAGTGGAACTTCGTGGGTTTGAACCAGGTCTTGAATGAATGGGTGCTGACCTGGGACTCGATCCGACCGAGGACCGATTCCCACGTGTTCTTTTGGGTGCCTCCCTGCAACGTCCAACCTCCGCCGACCCGAGAGAATTAAGGTATTAGAATTTTATAGGTGCCGACGACCCTGGGTGGATGCCGGTTCTGCACAGGTTTTCCACAGCTGTGGAAAACCCTGGAACGCGCTAAGTGTTGGTAGGAGCGGGGGTTGCCTGACCGGGGGCCTGCAGACGCCGTTACATTATGTAAACCTGCGTTAAGCTCTTCAGTAAGTCCAGTGTTTTCAGTGGCTTGCAGGCGACATGATAGAGCGTATAGAGGCACGTGTCCCGATTACAGCTCGCGGCGATTCGGTGTTAACTGGTCGTAGTCCAACCCGGCCAAAGGGCCTGCGGAGCGTACCACAGCGCTCACAAAAGGGGCAATCGGAAAAGCCGTCGGCGGAAAATTTTAACTATTCTTGTTTGTTAAGAAATTAGTAGAAACAAGCCGATCTTGACAGCCCCCAGACCCTTCCCTACCATAGCCGCTTCCACTTCAAGACTCCTGGATCGAAATATGAAACGGACCTTTCAGCCGAATAATCGGAAGCGGGCGAAGACCCACGGTTTCCTGACCCGCATGAAAAGCAAGGCGGGCAAGAAGGTGATCGCGCGTCGCCGTCGCAAGGGACGAAAGCGTCTGGCGGCCTGATCCCGTGATCCCGCGCGCGTGTTATCGCCGCGCCAGCCGTCTGACTTCCCGGCAAGAGTTCCTGCATCTTTATGCCAAGGGGCGGCGTGTGAAATCGACGACTCTCACGGTGTTCACCCTGCCGAACAACCAGGGGCATGCACGGTTAGGTGTCACGGCCACTCGCAAAGTCGGTGGTGCCGTTCGTCGCAACCGCGCCAAGCGATGGTTGCGTGAACTCTTTCGTCAACACCAGCAGAGTCTCGGTTCCGCCGACGTGGTCATCAACGCGCATCCCCGAATCCTCGAGTCGACCTTTCAGGAGGTCCAACGAGATTTTCTCGATGTGTTGCGTCGATTGCGGAAGCCCTACTTCCAACCCGCAGCCTCCCCTCGTCCGGTAAACGGATGAAGCCGACGACACCGATTTTGTTTCTACTTCGTTTCTATAAGCGCGCCGTCTCGCCGTACCTGCCTGCAGTCTGTCGTTTCGAGCCCAGTTGTTCGGCCTACGCCATGGAAGCGTACGAACTACACGGTGTTCTCCGCGGTAGCCTGTTGACGCTCAAGCGACTCGCGCGGTGTCAGCCGTTCAGCAAGGGCGGGTTCGATCCGGTCCCACCGGGTTTCCACCGCTCTCACTGAACCACGGAGCTCTCGAGCACCTTCATGGAAAAACGACTTATTCTCGCCATGGTCCTGTCTGCCGGGTTGCTGCTTGGCTGGAACGTCCTGTTCCCCCCGCCGAAGCCGGCACCTACGCCCGACCCGACAGGTGCCGTGCAGTCCGAGAGCGGTGATCGCGAAAGGGATCGCCGCGAGTTGGACCCGATGGCGAACGGCGACAGTGGGTTGGAAGGCGACGAAGCCGGCACCGAGCTGCCGGCGGTGCGTGCCGCAACCCAACAGGCGATCGTCATCGAGACGGCCTACCACGTGGTCGAGTTCACCAATCGTGGGGGTGCGGTCCGCAACTGGAAAGTCCGCTGGCGTGACGAGGCGTTGCCGGTCTTTCCTATCTTCGCGGAAGACGATGTCTTGCCGATGCAGATCGAGCTGGATGACCTGGAGCTCCAGAACGCGATCAACGAGGCGTTGTTCACCGTCGAGCGCGGGACCGGTCCCGACGGCAACGGCGAACGAGTCGTCTTCCGTTGGTCCGATGGCCGCGGGGTAGAGGTCACCAAGGCCTTCGTCTTCTATCAGGATCGCGAACTGGTCGATGTGAAGATCGATGTGGTGGATCGGGGTCGGCGGAAGGCCAGCCGTCTGGCCCTCGGGCCCGGGTTCGGTGCACAGGACCCCGGTCGTCGACGGGGCTCCTACTACTACGAGGGCAGCGGTATCTGGCGTGTGGACGGAAGGACCACCCACCGCAAGGAGCGCAAGCTTCGGAAGGATCCATCCCAGGTGAGCGGCGAGATTCGTTGGGCCGGCGTGGAGGATCAGTACTTCGCCGCGCTGGTCTTGCCGCGGGAGTGGCCGGCGGTGGCGCAGTGGCGCGCCCTCGAACGGACACCGGTCGCCCTCGACGGCGAGGACGACGAGAAGGATGACGAGACCGAGCCCCAGACGATCCTCTCGGTCACGATTCCGGCCGACGGTGCCCAGCTGTTCATCGGGCCCAAGCACTTCGCCCGGTTGCAGGCGCTGGGTTCGGAACTGGAGACAGCGGTCTGGTTCTCATCCAATCGTTTTCTTTACGGCATCACCAAGTTCATCTTCTTCGGGTTGGTCTGGATCCAGGAGCGGGTGATCAACTGGGGCGTGGCGATTTTATTGGCCACCCTGACCCTGAGAATCCTGCTCTTCCCGGTGAACCAGTACTCGATGGTCCGGATGAAGAAGACCCAGATCGACATGCAACGGCTCCAACCGAAGCTGAAGGCGATCCAGGCCAAGTTCAAGAAGAAGAAAGACGCACAATCGCGCCAGCAGATGCAACAGGAGCAGATGGAGCTCTACAAGCGCGAAGGTGTCAATCCCATGGGCGGCATCACCGGCTGCCTCCCACTCTTAGCCCAATTCCCGATCTTGATCGGTTTCTACAATATGCTCACCGTGGCCGTCGAGTTGCGGGGGGCCAATTTCGCGTTGTGGATCAGCGACCTCTCCCAAAAGGATGCCTTCTACATCATCCCGATTCTCATGGGCATCTCGATGTTCGTGCAGCAGAAGATGGCGATGTCGAAGGTCAAGGACCCCCAGCAACAGCAGCAGCAGAAGATCATGATGGTGATGCCCTTTGTCTTCACCTACATCTGTATGCAGATGCCTGCCGGAATGGTCCTGTACTGGTTCATGAACAACCTCCTTGGGATCGGCCAGCAATGGCTCGTCAATAAAAAGACGGTCGGTCTCGAAGCCACGGCGCAGAAGGCTTAGGACAATGGCAGACAAAAGAACATTCGAGGGAAAGAACCTGGAAGAGGTCCTCGCGGCCGCTTCCAACGCTCTGGGGATCGATGAGCCGGATCTGGATTACGAGATCCTGGATCAGGGTCGACAGGGCCTGCTGGGGATCGGTGCCAAGAACGTGCGCATCCGTGTGATGCCGCCGCTCAAGCCCATCTCCAACGAACTGATCTCCGGTGCGGCCGATCTGGGCCGACCGAACGACCAGTTGCAGAACCCCGCCCGTGACGAGGCCCGCGCCCGACGAGGTTCACGACGCCGCAAGAGCGGCGGCCGTGGTGCCGGAGCCGCCGGAGCCGCCGGAGCCGGAAGCGCCGCCGGTGGCGGCAGTGGCGGCAGCAAGCGCCGCGGAGGCGAACAACGAGCCCGAGGTGGCGAAGGCGAGGGTGACGGCGAAAGCGGCCGCGGTCGCAGTCGGCGCCGTCGCGGACGTCGGGGTGGCCGTCGTCGTTCCGAGGGTCGTCGGGGTGAAGGGCGATCCGGTGGCAACGAGAATCGTGAGCCCCGTCCGACACCGGCCCCGGAAGTCGCCGAGGCGATTCAGGAGACCATGGGCGAGATGCTCGGGCTCTGTGGCCTCCAGCTTCAGGCCGAGGCCCGTTCGGTGGAGGGTGGGGTCCAGCTGGTCCTCGATGGCGACGATCGACGGATCGCCGGCACCAAGAACGGCGAACTGGTCGGTGCATTCCAGTTCTTGCTGAATCGTATGGCGCGACGACGCTGGCCCGAGTCCGGCCGCATCCGTGTGGGCCTCGAGGGGCAGGAATCGATGCGGGACGAGGAGCTGATCGCCCTGGCCAAGACGACGGCGGACGAGGTCACGGAGTCGGGGCAGTCGAAGCGACTGAAACCGATGAACGCCTACGAGCGCCGACTGGTCCATCTGACGATCCGTGAGCTGGGGGGAGTTCGCTCTCGCTCCGAGGGCAACGGCTACCTGAAACGAGTCCTCGTCTACACCGAGGACTGACCCCGGAATCGTCATGCACGATCTGTCGACGACCCTGGTCGCAGTGGCCACTCCGGTGGGCCGCGGTGGGTTGGGCTGCCTACGGATCGGTGGCACCGATGCCCTCTCGATCGCCGAGAAACTCTTCCGATCGGCCTCCACCTCGGGAGGCTGGGTCGCCGGGAAGACACGGTTGGGCCAGTTCCTGGATAGGGCCGGTGACGCCATTGACCATGGCTACGCGGTCCACTTCGCACAGGGCAAGTCCTACAGCGGTGACTCGACCGTCGAGTTCTGGACCCACGGGAGCCCGGTGGTGCTGGACGAGCTACTCCGTGGGGCGGTCGCCTGCGGCGCCGTGGCGGCGGGGCCCGGAGAGTTCACCTACCGGGCGTTGCGCAACGGAAGGATCGATCTGCCTCGGGCCGAGGCGATCCACGATCTGATCGAGGCGCGAACCGTCTACCAGGCACGGGTGGCCCATGCTCAGGCCGAAGGGGCGTTGTCCCTCATGCTCTCTCCCCTGCGAGACGAACTCGAGGAGTGGATCGCTCGTTCCGAGGCGGCGGTGGAGTTCGTCGACGAGTCAGAGACCCACCTGGACCCCGTCGCGTTTCGTCAGGGACTCCAGACGATGGTCGAGACGTGTCGCCGCCTGCTGGATGACTTCCAGCGCGGCAAGGTGGTTCGCGAAGGGGTGCAGCTGGCGATCGTCGGTGCCCCCAACGTCGGCAAGTCGTCCCTGTTCAATCGGCTGCTGGCCGACGACCGGGCCATTGTCACCGAGCTGCCGGGAACCACGCGAGACCTCCTGGAAGAGACCGTCGACCTGAACGGGATCCCTGTCCGTCTGGTGGATACCGCAGGTCTGAGGGAGACCGACGACCCGGTTGAAGGCGAGGGCGTTCGCCGGGCCCGCCAGGCCGCCCGAACCTCTCAGTGGGTTCTGGAGGTGCTGGACGCCACGGACCCCGGCCACGAGACTAGGGCAAAAGACGGGGACTTTGAGAGTTCGCCGACACAATTGTCGGCACCACAATTGCCGCCGACAGAAATGTCGGCAAGAAAACTCACGGTATTCAACAAATCGGATCGGCTGGATCCACCCCCTCCGGCGACCACGGACCCCCTCTCCACAACGCTGTTTGTCTCGGCCCGAACCGGTGCCGGCATCGAAGCGCTACGAGACCGGCTGTTCCTCCAGCTGACCCGTGGTCAGGGCCAGGACGTGACCAGCGCCCTGGGGGATCCCCTCCTCACCCACCGGCGTCACGCCGACGGATTGGAGCGGGCCGTCTCCGGGCTCGAGGCGGCGATCGCCTCCCTCGATGCCGGCCATACCGAGGAGTGGGTGCTGGAGGATCTGAGAACCGTCATGGGAGCCCTGGCAGAGTTGACCGGCGTGTGGGACGTTGAAGATCTCTACGACCGGGTCTTCTCGACCTTCTGTATCGGTAAGTAGCCCGCAAGGCACGACGGCATGGCAGATCAACGCAGCAGGACATTCGACGTGGTGGTCATCGGCGGTGGCCATGCCGGCTGCGAGGCGGCGCTGGCCGCGGCCCGGACCGGCTGCCGCACCGCGATGGTCACCCTCAAGCGAGAGGCCGTCGCCAGGATGTCCTGCAATCCCGCCATCGGCGGTCTGGCCAAGGGCCATCTGGTCTGCGAGATCGATGCGCTGGGCGGTGCCATGGGCCGGGTGGCCGACGCCACCGGCATCCAGTTCCGTCTCCTTAACCGCTCACGGGGTCCCGCGGTTCGTGGGCCCCGGGCCCAGCAGGACAAGGAACGGTACCGACAGGCGATGCTGGCGGAGGTCGAGGCGGCCCCGGGCCTGTCCCTGATCGAGGGGGAGGCCACGGGGCTGGTCATTGAGGGGGGACGGGTCCAGGGCGTGGGGTTGGGGGACGGTCAAACCCTCACGGCGGGCCGGGTCGTCCTCACCACCGGCACGTTCCTTCGCGGACTCCTCCATCTAGGACTAACGCAGACTCCCGGCGGTCGGGTCGACGAGGCACCGGCCAACGCATTGTCGGACACCTTACGAGGGCAGGGCTTCCGGATGGGCCGGTTCAAGACCGGCACCCCTCCCCGGCTGGCCGCTGACAGCGTCGATCTGGGCCGATTCGAGTCCCAACCCGGAGACGAGCGACCGACCTTCTTCAGCCAGCAGACCGTGGCGGCCGCCCTGCCGCAGATCCACTGCCATATGGCCTACACCAACGAGACGGTTCACGAGGTCGTTCGCGCCAACCTGGATCGATCGCCGATCTACAGCGGACGGATGACCACGACGGGGCCCCGCTATTGCCCGTCGTTCGAGGACAAGGTTGTGCGATTCGCCGATCGCGATCGTCACCTTCTGTTTATCGAACCCGAGACCCTGGATGGGGAGTTGCTCTACATCAACGGCTTCTCTACCTCGTTGCCGGCAGAGGTTCAGCTGGAGATGCTCCACGCCATCGAGGGGTTGGAGGGGTGCGAGATGGTGCGCCCCGGCTACGCCGTCGAGTACGACTATGTCGATCCCACCGAGCTTCGCCCGACGCTGGAGACCCGACGGGTGACCGGCCTCTATCTCGCCGGTCAGATCAACGGGACCACCGGATACGAAGAGGCGGCGGCGCTGGGTCTGATCGCAGGCGCCAACGCGGCCCTGGCGTGCAAGCAGGAGGCCCCGTTGATTCTGGGTCGTGAGGAGGCGTACATCGGCGTGCTGGTCGATGACCTCGTCACCCGTGGCACCCGCGAGCCGTACCGGATGTTTACCTCGCGGGCCGAGTACCGTCTGTTGCTGGGTGTGGACACGGTGTCGCGACGGCTGACCGATCAGGGTCACCGACTGGGTTGGTTGGGCGGCGAGCAACAGCAACAGAATCGGCGTCGTTGGCAGACCATCGACATTACGATTGAGACATTGGAGACCGAGCGGACGCAAGATCGATCGATGTCCACCGCGGATCATCTTCGTCGTCATCAGGTCGACGACACGCAGTTGGCGACGCTGTCCGAGAGTTTGCAGACGTTGGATCGCCGGGACCGCCGGGTGGTTGCCGAGTCGATTCGGTATGCCGGATACGTGAAGCGTCAACAACGGGAGGCCGAGCGACTCCATCGTGCCGGACGACGATCGATACCGGAGACCTTTCGTTACACGGGTCTGTCCGGTCTCTCCAACGAGTTGATCGAGAAGCTGGCCCACGTTCGACCGGAGACCCTCGGTCGTGCGTCCCGCATCGACGGGATGACCCCTGCCGCCCTCTCGCTCCTTGCCGCTCATCTGGAACGAACCCACCGCCCCGGCGACGGTGGATGAGCGACGGATTCCAGGACGGACCGCTTCGTGACGCCATCGCTGCGCAGGCAGAAAAGCTGGCATTGCCGTTGGGTGAACGACCGCTGGGCCAACTGGTGCGTCACGCACGGGCGGTCCATGATGACGACCATCTCCATCTGACATCGATTACCGACGCCGACCTCTTCGTGCGCCGTCATCTCGGTGAGAGTCTCGTCGGTGCGCAATTCATCGAGCCCGGAACCGCAGGCGTCCATCTGGATATGGGAACCGGGAACGGTTACCCGGGTCTGGTCATGCAACTCGTGCGACCCGAGCTCGACAGCTGGCTGGTCGAGGCATCAAAAAAAAAGTCGACGTTCTTGCAGGGAATGGTCGACGGTCTGGAACTACCGCGAACACAGATCGTGGATCGTCAGGTCCAGCGACTGGACGATCTACGCGCGCACGGTTTCGATGAAAAGATTCGCGTCCTTACGACGCGGGCCATGGGCGGTTGGGAGCGGATCGTTCCGAGACTCGCGTCGGCGATGGACGCCGACGGACAACTTTTGTTGTGGGCCGGCGAAGAGGTCGAGACCGTCCGCAAGCGCAGCGTCTGGCAACGATTCACGTTGGACCGGAAGTTTGCGCTTCCCGATCGGGACCAGTCGTGGCTGTGGTTGTTTCGAGTTGCCCCGTCGGTGTGTTAGGATCCGCTTCGAACGAAGTCGTCCAGGGGCACGAGGGCATCATGCAAGACAATCCGAAGCGATCCTACGAGAAGCCGGCCGTCATCCACACCGAGATCCTCACCTCCCGCGCGGTGAACTGTGGCAAGGCCGACGACAGCTGTGCCAGCGGCGGCGCCCTTCAGAGCTGATCCTAGCCCTCTATAAGTACTATAATTATTACGCTGGGCTTCTAACGGAGTCGAGGGTGCCAGTCTGTCCGGAAGTCGTGGTCTGCAGCCGATGTTCCACGTGGAACATCCCACAGAATTCCCACCCCCCCTACCCACCCAACCCTGGGAATGTTACCCTTGGCGCCATCGACGACGGTGCCGCGGGCCCCGTCGAACCCACTAAAAACGTCCATATTTCGACGTATTCGAGGTGTTTGTGGGACGAGTCATCGCAGTCGTCAACCAAAAAGGGGGTGTCGGCAAGACGACCACCACCGTCAACCTGGCGGCAGCGCTGGCCATCGCCGAGCGCCCGACGCTGCTGATCGACGCCGATCCCCAGGCCAACTCCACACGTGCCGTGGGGATCGATGACGACCCCCAGCGAGCCAGCCTCTACGATGCCCTGCTCGAGGGGATCGACCTGGATCAGCTGAAGCTTGCGGCACCCGACCTCCCCCACCTATCGGTCATCCCTTCGGATCGGAACCTGGTGGGGGCCGAGGTCGAGCTGGTCAACGTCGACCGGCGGGAGTTCCGCCTGCGTGGGTTGCTGGAGACCACTCGTCAGCTCTACGACTTCACTCTCATCGACTGCCCTCCTTCGTTGGGTCTGCTGACCCTCAACGGCCTGACCGCCGCCGACGCGGTCCTGATTCCCGTCCAGACCGAGTACCTGGCACTGGAGGGGATCTCTCAGCTGATGGATACGATTCAGCGGGTCCGTGAGGGGTTGAATCCCGACCTGGAGATTGGCGGCGTTGTCATGACCATGTATGACGACCGGACCAACCTGGCCAAGCAAGTCGTCGAGGAGGTCCGCTCGGTCTTCGGCGACCGGGTCTACACCACGGTGATCCCCCGCAACATCCGGCTGGGGGAAGCTCCCAGCCACGGCAAGCCGATCTTTCTCTATGACATCCGTTCCAAAGGCGCCGAAGCGTACTTCGGCCTGACCAAGGAGTTCCTGGAGCATGAAGCGAAAAGCACTGGGCAAGGGACTGCGAAGTCTGATCCCTCAGACACCGCCGCCGGCCATGGCGAGGAAACCTCAGCCGCCGCAGAACGGCCTGATGGAAGTGGACCTGGACCGGATCTTCCCCAATCCTGACCAGCCACGGAAACGGTTCGACGCCGAGCAGCTGCAGGAGCTGGCCGATTCTCTGAAGCAAGACGGACTCCTCCAGCCGGTGGTCGTGCGCCCACGGGGGGCCGATGCCTACGAGCTGGTCGCCGGCGAGCGGCGCTGGCGGGCGGCCCAGCTTGCAGGGATGATGAAGATTCCCGTCGTGGTTCGCGAGGTCGACGACCCCAAGCTCCTGGAGCTGGCCCTCATCGAAAACCTGCAGCGTGAGCAGCTGGATCCCATCGACGAGGCGCGGGCTTTCCAGACCTTGATCGACGACCACGGATTGACCCAGCAGGCGGTGGCCGAGCGGGTGGGCCGTCAGCGGGTCACCATCACCAACGCGCTTCGACTCCTGAACCTGGCCCCGACGGTCCAACGGCAGATCCAGGACGGATTGATCTCCGCCGGCCACGCCAAGGCGTTGGTCTCCATCACCGACATGGACCTTCAGATCCGGGTCGCGACCCAGGCGGCCAAGGAGGGGCTGTCGGTCCGACAGGTCGAGGCTCGAGTGAAACAGCTACGGGCCGCTCCTAAAGAGAAGCGTCCGGCGCCTGCCACCGACCCCAACCTGGTGGCCGCGGAGGAGCGACTGGCCTCGGCCCTCGGCACCAAGGTGAAGATCGTCACCGGTAAGAAGGGGGGGCGGCTCGAGCTCTACGCGTTTAGCGAAGAGGAGCTTCAGCGAGTCTATGGAGTGGTATTGCGGGGCTGTCGCGGCTGATTTTTCGCGCCGACGTAAAAGTCGGCGGCAGACATAACTGTCGGCGGGCGACAATAGTGTCTGCGCGATCAGCCCGCAGACAATACCGTCTGCGGCAGACAATACCGTCGGCATACCTGTCGCCACCGTCGCCTTGACACCTCCCAAAATCCTGTGCTAATTTCCGCGATCCATACTAATGAAGCGCGCAGTCCGTTTGCGGCGCATTCGGGGAGCCAATCGTCCCACCTCGGGACAGATCCCAGACGTTAGGCCGAGGCACAGGTGAAAGACCGAAAATTAGCGGTCCGCTACGCTCGGGCACTGCTGTCCGTCCTGACGGAACCGGCCGAGGCGCAGTCTGCCGATCAGTTCCTTCAGGGACTGTCGCAGGCGTGGGACACCACGCCCGCATTCCGAGCCATCCTGTTGGATCCGGCTTACAGCCAGCAAGAGCGAAGCGACGCATTGCTGGGGATGGCCAAGGCCGCCGGTCTGTCGGACCGGATCCAGAACTTCCTTCGCACCCTGATCGAGAACAACCGCGCCGGTTCGATCTCGTCCATTGCGCAGGTCTACCACGAAGAGCTCGAGGCGCGGATGGGTATCGTCCCCGCCGAGATCACCACGGCAGCGCCGATGGACGAGTCCATGCGGCAACAGGCCCAACGATCGGTCCAGCAGGCGACCGGTCACCAGGTTCGATTGACATGCAAGGTGGACGCGGACCTTCTCGGCGGGGCCATCACGCGAGTGGGAACGACGATCTATGACGGCAGCCTCAGGACGCAGCTGGACCAGTTGCGTCACCAGATGATCCAGGAGTAGGCATGGAGATCAAGGTCGACGAGATTAGCAAGATCATCCGACAGCAGATCGAGGGTTTTCAGAAGACCACCGATTACGCGGAGGTCGGAACGGTCATCTCCGTCGGAGATGGCATCTGCCGTATCTACGGCCTCGAGAAGTGTATGGCTCTCGAGCTGCTGGAGTTGCCTCACGGAGTGATGGGCATGGCCCTCAACCTCGAGGAGGACAACGTCGGCGCCGTGTTGATGGGCGAGACGGTCAAGATCAAGGAAGGCGATCAGGTCCGACGCACCGGACGGATCATGCAGGTCGGTGTCGGCGAGAACTGTCTCGGCCGCGTCGTCGATGCCCTTGGTCAGCCGATCGATGGCAAGGGGGCCATCGCCGCCAGCGCCACGATGAACATCGAGCGGATCGCCCCGGGCGTCATCGATCGACAGGGTGTGCATGAGCCGATGCAGACGGGCTTGAAGTGCATCGACAGCATGACCCCGATTGGCCGTGGTCAGCGTGAGCTGATCATCGGCGACCGTCAGACCGGCAAGACGGCCATCGCCCTGGACACCATCATCAATCAGAAGGGCAGCGGCGTCATCTGCGTCTACGTGGCCGTGGGTCAGAAGCAGTCGACCATTGCTCAGGTCGTGAAGACCCTGGAAGACCACGGTGCGATGGAGTACACCATCATCGTCGCCGCCGCCGCGTCGACGCCGGCGCCGCTCCAGTACCTGGCGCCCTATTCCGGTTGCGCCATGGGCGAGTTCTTCCAGTTCAACGGAGCCGACGGAAAGCCGGCGGGCGCCGACAACCCCGGACGTCACGTGCTGGTGGTCTACGACGATCTCTCCAAGCACGCCGCGGCCTACCGCGAAATCTCGTTGTTGCTCCGTCGTCCTCCCGGTCGCGAGGCCTACCCCGGCGACGTCTTCTACCTGCACTCCCGTCTGCTGGAGCGCTCGTCCAAGCTCAGTAATGAAGAGGGCGCAGGCTCGTTGACGGCGCTTCCGATCATCGAGACCCAGGCCGGTGACATCTCGGCCTATATCCCGACCAACGTCATCTCGATCACCGACGGTCAGATCTTCCTCGAGTCGGATCTGTTCTACGCCGGTATCCGACCGGCGATGAACGTCGGTCTCTCGGTCTCTCGTGTGGGAGGCAACGCCCAGGTCAAGGCGATGAAGCAGGTGGCGGGAACGCTACGGCTGTCGCTGGCCCAGTTCCGAGAGTTGGAAGCGTTCTCGCAGTTCGGCTCCGATCTGGATGCGGCGACCCAGGCTCAGCTGAACCGCGGCCGGCGTCTGGTCGAGATTCTCAAGCAGGCCCAGTACGCACCGCAGGCGGTAGAGAAGCAGGTGTTGATCATCTTCGCGGTGGCCAACGGCTTCCTCGACGATATCGACACCAAGCATGCCGCCGCCTACGAGACCGAGCTTTATCGTTTCTTCGATGTCTCCCACAAGGAGACCCAGGCCAAGATCGGCGAGAAAGCCGGAATGACCGATGAGTTGAAGGCCGCCGTCAAGCAGGCCATGGAAGAGTTCACCGCGCAGTTCAAGGCGACCCACGTGGCCGCATCGTAAAGAAAGCGCTTTTAGAAGATGGCAAAGACCCAAGATCTGAAGCGGCGTATCCGCTCGATCAAGAACACGCAGCAGCTGACCCGGGCCATGAAGATGGTCAGCGCGGCCAAGCTGCGTCGTGCCCAGGAGCGGGTGCTGGCCGCCCGACCCTACGCGCAGCGGACCCTGAGTGTCCTGCAGTCCCTGGCCCGTCGGGCCAACCCGGAACTGAACCCGCTTCTGCGGGCCAATGAAGGGGACCGCGTCGACGCCGTCATCATGAGTTCCGATCGGGGACTGTGTGGTGCGTTCAACGCCTCGGTGTTCCGACTCGCCGAGGCTCACCTGTCCGAACACGAGGCAGGCGCCGAACTGACCATCGCAACCGTCGGCAAGAAGTCGCGCGAGTACTACCGACGTCGGGACTACAACATCGTTCGCGATTGGGCTGACATCTTCCGTCAGGTCGAATTCTCGACCGCCCGAGAGATCGCCGACCTGGCGATGGAGCGGTATATCGGCGGCGATGCGTCGCGGGTCTACCTGATCCACAACTCGTTCAAGTCGGCCATCGCGGCCGACCCGGTGGCGATGCAACTGCTACCGATCCTCCCAGCTAGTTTTGACGATGCCGACTCCACGGAGGATTACCTCTACGAGCCGTCGGCTCAGGTTTTGTTTGATGCGCTGTTGCCGCACTACGTCCAGCAGGCCGTCTATCAGGCGATGCTGGAATCGGTGGCGGCGGAGCACGCGGCTCGGATGACCGCGATGGATTCGGCAACTTCCAACGCAGGCGAGTTGATCGAGGCCCTCACGTTGACGATGAACCGCGCACGTCAGGCCTCGATTACGACAGAGATCATCGAAGTGGTATCCGGCGCAGCGGCGTTGGGATAGGAGCAGTTCGCGATGGGCAAGATTGGCAAGGTGGTACAGGTCATCGGTCCGGTGGTGGACGTCGAATTCGAGGAGGATCACCTGCCCTCCATCTACAACGCGGTGAAGATCACCGACCCGGGCACAGGCACCGGCGTCGCCATCGATCTGACCGCCGAGGTCGAGCAACACCTCGGTGAGAATCGTGTGCGTTGCGTCAGCATGCAGAGCACCGACGGTCTCGTCCGCGGCATGAAGGCGGAAGACACCGGCGACCCGATCAAGGTCCCGGTGGGTGAGGGGACCCTCGGTCGTGTCCTCAACGTCATCGGCGAGCCGGTGGACAAGCGGGGCCCGGTGGACACGACGGAGTTCTGGCCGATCCACCGCGAGGCACCGGCCTTCGACCAGCAGAACACGTCGGTCGAGATGTTCGAGACCGGCATCAAGGTCATCGACCTGCTAGAGCCCTACCTCAAGGGTGGCAAGACGGGACTGTTCGGCGGTGCGGGTGTCGGCAAGACGGTGTTGATCATGGAGTTGATCAACAACGTGGCCCTCAAGCACGGTGGTTACTCGGTCTTCGCCGGCGTCGGAGAACGAACCCGCGAAGGCAACGACCTCCTGAACGAATTCAAGGAGACCGGCGTCATCAACGACGAGGATCTCTCCAAGTCGAAGGCCGCTCTGATCTACGGTCAGATGACCGAGCCTCCCGGTGCCCGTCTTCGAGTTGCATTGTCCGGCCTGACCGTCGCCGAGTATTTCCGCGATGTCAAGAAGCAGGACGTGTTGCTGTTTGTCGACAACATCTTCCGCTTTACCCAGGCGGGGTCGGAGGTGTCCGCACTTCTCGGCCGTATGCCGTCGGCGGTGGGCTATCAGCCGACCCTGGCGACGGAGATGGGCGAGCTGCAAGAGCGCATCACCTCGACCAACGACGGTTCGATCACGTCGGTGCAGGCGATCTATGTGCCGGCGGATGACTACACCGATCCGGCACCGGCCACGACCTTTGCCCATCTCGACGCATCGACCAACCTCTCGCGACAGATCGCCAACCTCGGCATCTACCCGGCGGTCGATCCGTTGGCATCCACCTCTCGCATCCTCGATCCGGCCTATGTCGGCGAAGAGCACTACGCCGTCGCCCGTAACGTCCAGCAGGTTCTGCAGCGTTACAAGGAGCTTCAGGACATCATCGCCATCCTGGGTATGGACGAGCTCTCGGAAGAAGATCGCCTGACGGTCACCCGGGCCCGAAAGCTCGAGCGCTTCCTCTCGCAGCCGTTCCACGTGGCCGAGCAGTTCACCGGCATGCAAGGACGCTACGTCTCGGTTGCCGATTCGATCCAGGGCTTCAAGGAGATCGCCGCCGGCGATCACGACGATATACCGGAGCAGGCGTTCCTCTACGTCGGCAAGATCGACGAGGCTCTCGAGAAGGCCGACAAGATGAAGGCCGAGAGCGCCGCCTCCTAGGAGTCGATGGATGGCCGAGACGCTCCAGCTTGAAATCGTCACACCCGAGCGCCGGGTGTTGCAGATCGATGTGGGTGACGTCATCGCCCCCAGCGTGTCGGGCTACCTCGGTGTCCGACCCGGTCACGCGGCCCTGCTGGTGCAACTGGATGTCGGCGAGATTTCCTACGGTGTCGAAGGACAGCCGCGGTGTTTTCTCAGCGTCTCGGGAGGCTTCCTCGAGGTTGCAGACGACCGGGTCAGCATCCTGGCGGAGACCTCGGAGTTGGCGGAAGAAATCGACCTGGAACGGGCCGAACGCGCCCGAAGCCAGGCCACCGAGGTGCTGGACTCCCAGTCTTCCGACGCCGAGTTCCGGGTTGCCGCTCACAAGCTTCGGAAAGCGCTATCCCGAATCCAGGTTCGCGGCAGGGCCCGTCGCTGATATCCTCATTAGCAGGGAGGCGGTTATGAACTGGATGCAACGCGCGGTCGTTCTGACGCTGGTTACGCTGACGTGCTTCGCCCTGGGCTGCTCCAAGGAAGTCAAGATCGGCGCGGTTGTCTCCGAGACTGGCGCCGTCGCCTCCTACGGTGAGTCGGTCCGTAATGGGATGGACCTGGCCCTTGAAGAGGTCAATGCCGCCGGCGGTTTCGAGGGCGGAGCCTTCACCATCACCTACATAGACGACGGGACCGACGCCGCCCAGGGTAAGGCCGCGGCCCGGGACCTCCTCGATCAGGGCGTCAACGTCCTGGTCGGTGCGCTTTCGTCCCGCGTCACCGAGGCGATCATTCCGCTGGCCACCAAGGCTGAGGTACCCGTGCTTTCGCCGTCGGCGTCGGCCGCCAGTCTGACCGGTGCCAGTCCCTACTTCTTCCGTAACTTCCCATCGGACATCCTCGAGGGAACGGCGATGGCCAAGTTCGCCTCGGATCACGGCGTAGAGTCGGTGGCGATCTTCGTCGTCGATGACACCTACGGCCAGGGTCTGGTCAAGATCTTCCGCGAGAACTTCGAGAACAGCTTCCGCTCGGTCGTCGAGCAGTTCGACTACAACGAGGGCAACGAAGCGTCGTTCGCCGACATCGCCGCCCAGGTCAAGGCACTGGATCCCGACGGCATCTACATCGTCTCCTATCTGGAAGAGTCCAGTCAGTTGTTGGCGGCTCTCGACGAGGCGGGCTGCGATTCGGTGGTGCTCGCCAGCGGCTCGGTGACACCGGAGCTCCTTCAAAGAGCCGGTGCCGCCGCCGATCGCCTGGTCTATCCGCAGCCCAGTTTCGACCCGGAATCCAACGAGCGAGAGGTCGCCGAGTTTGTCCGCGCCTATCGCGCCGCCTACAACACCGAACCGGATATCTACGCCGCCCACGGCTACGACGCCGTCAAGTTGATCCACCGAGCGGTCGAGATTGCCGAATCGACCTATCCGAAGTCGATTCAGGAAGGGCTGGGGTCCATTCAGGATTATCGCGGCGCTGCCGGCATGACCACGTTCGATAACAGCGGTGACGTGGTGCGCTACCCCAGCATCATGATTGTCAAGGATGGCAAGCCGATTCCCTTCGATCAGTTCAAGAACGACGGCGGCTCCCTCCTGGCCGATCGTTAAGAGCTGACGGTGACACCCGGGCCGGCGGGACGACTCCAGTTGTCGGTCGTCATTCCCGCGTACAACGAAGCCGCGCGGATCGCTCCGACCCTCGGGTCCATTCGACAGTACCTGAAGCAGCGCCGTCTCTCGGCGGAGATCGTCGTCGTCGACGACGGCTCCACGGACGACACAGCGGAGATCGCAAGGAACGAACTCCACGGCGACGGACGTGTCTTGCGGCTCCCCGAGAATCGCGGCAAGGGTCGTGCAGTTCGCGAAGGTGTTCTCCAGTCCAACGGCCGCTGGGTCCTGATCAGCGACGCCGATCTGTCCACCCCCATCGAAGAGCACGAGACGTTGGCCGCCGAGGCACGGAACTACGACGTCGACATGGTCATAGGGTCACGGGCGATCGAAGGCTCGGACGTGCAGAAGCATCAGGCCTGGCCGCGGGAGGCGATGGGAAAGACCTTCAACGGCATCGTCCGGGGGACGATGGGCCTGCCCTATCGGGACACCCAGTGTGGGTTCAAGCTGTTCGACCGCGATCGTCTGTTGCCGGTCTTCCGCATGCTGGCGATCAACGGGTTTGCGTGGGACGTGGAGTTGTTGTTCGTCAGTCGGCGTCTGGGGCTCCAGGTCCGCGAGGTCGGGGTGACCTGGCGTAATGACCCTTCGTCACGGGTCGGCGTCGTGCGGGACCCGATCCTGATGTTGATCGACCTGATGCGTATCCGCTGGCGTTTTCGCCGGGGCGCCTATCATCCCCAACGGCAACCGTCATGAGGCGGGTGGCGCCGAGTGACCGCGGAGTCGTCGATCCGGCGACCCTGATCCGGCGGGTGCAACAGGCACGGTCTTCCGGTCAGACGATCGTCTTTACCAACGGCTGTTTCGATCTTCTCCACGCCGGTCATCTCACCCTCCTGGAGGGCGCCGCCCGGCAGGGGGATCGATTGATCGTCGCCGTCAACGACGATCCGTCGGTTCGTCGCCTGAAGGGTGCCCGTCGTCCGCTGACCCCCTTCGAGGAGCGAGTCGAGTTGCTGGCCGGTCTGGCGGTGGTCGACTGGGTCGTCGGATTCGGGACATCGACGCCTCTCGAACTGATCGAGGCGGTCCAGCCCGATGTGCTGGTGAAGGGCGACGACTGGCCCCTGGATCGCATCGTCGGCCGTGATCAGGTTCGCGCGCGGGGCGGGCGCGTGGTTCAGGTTCCGCTGCGTGCCGGCCGATCGACCACCGCGCTCGTGAGGCAAGTCCGCAACGTCGACCCATGAACCTCTGGCAACCACTGGCCGAGGCGCCGTTTTTCGAAGAGCTCGCACGTCGTGTGAATTCGAGGAACAAGCACGCGGTCGTCAGCGGTCTGGTCGAATCGTCCCGCGCCCTGCTCCTGCTGCTCCTGGCAAGACGGTCGGGACGCCCCTTGTTACTGGTCACGGCCGATGACACCAGCCTCGAGAGTTATCAAGGCGACCTCGCCACCTTCGCGGAGCTGTTGAATCTTCCACCCCAACGGATCGCGACCCTCCCCGCACTGGACGCCGACCCCTACGACGGTATCCCACCCCATCCCGAGGTGGTCCGCGAGCGGGTGCTGGCACTCGGTCGGCTCCACCGCCGGGAACTGGACGTCCTGCTGACACCGGTTCGGAGTCTGCTCCAGCCGATCGCGCCGCCGTCCTGCTGGAAGCAGTGGATCCAGACGATCCGTGTCGGCGACACGTTGCCGCCCGATCGGTTTGTCCTGGACGCCATGGCTCTGGGCTATCGTCGGGTCGACATCGTCAGCGCTCCCGGCGAGATCTCCCGTCGTGGCGGGATCGTCGATCTCTATCCACCGGAGCGCGGCGAACCGACCCGCATCGAATTGTTCGGCGACGACGTCGAGTCGATCCGCGGCTTCGACACCGACAACCAACGCTCGACCGGAACCCTTCACGAGGTCCGTGCGGGTCCTGCCAGTGAGAACCCACCGGCCGATAGCGCCGTCCGTCGTCTTGCCAGTTTCCTCGACGCCGGTCTCAGAGAGGTCGGTGACGACCGAGCGCAGCTGCGTCGGATCCGAGAGCAGCTCGATCAGCTGGAGAACCAGGGCCACCTTCCATCCTTCGAATCGCTGACGAGTCTGACGATCGAAGGTGCGGGCTCTCTGTTCGAGCACACAGGCGAGATGATCCTGGCGGTGGACGAGCCGGAGCAGGTCGAGGACGCCCTCGCCCGGGCGGTCCACGATCTCCGCGGTGAATACGAGGGCAGCGACAATCGAGTGCTGCCACCGCCGGAAAAATTGTTCGTCGATCCGCTTTCGGTGCGAGACGGGATCCGCGCCTACGATGTCGCGCTGCAGGAGTTAGCGGGGGAGGAGCCCAGCGAGGCGGAAGCGGTGTTCTCCGTCGCCTGTCGTCGCAGCTCTCAGTGGGACGGCCGGATTCCCGGCTGGATCGAGACGCTGACACCCGTCAGCGACAACGGTGTGCAGACGCTGTGTGTGATGCGCACCGCCGGGAGTCGCGATCGTCTTGTCGAGATCCTGAACGAAGAGACATCGCCATCGCCGCTCGAGAACGGTTCGTTGTCCATCGCCATCGGGCGATTGCGTCGTGGCTTCGAGCTGCCCGATCTGAAACTTCAGGTCGTCACCGAACTGGATCTGTTCGGCGAGAAGCGACGGACGGCCAAACGGAAGCCGACCAGCCGCGCGGCCTTCCTCTCGGACTTTCGCGACCTCAAGGCCGGCAGTCTCGTCGTGCACACCGATCACGGCATCGCCCGTTACGCGGGGCTGGGCCGACCCAAGGGCGGTTCTCTGAATCGCGACTTCATGCTGCTGGAGTTCGAGCGCGGTGACCGGCTGTTCGTCCCCGTCGATCGTCTCGACCTGGTACAGAAGTATAGCGGTGTCGGTGGCAAGAAGCCCAAGCTCGATAGGTTGGGGGGCCCCGGTTGGGAGCGCGCTAAGTCCAAGGTTCGCAAGTCGGTCCAGGAGATGGCTGGCCATCTCCTGGAGTTGTACGCCCAGCGGAAGTCATCCCGCGGAATCGCCTTCTCTGCCGACACACCCTGGCAGTCGGAGCTGGAAGACTCGTTCCCCTACGAACTGACCGTCGATCAGCAACGGGCCGTCGAGGACATCAAGAAAGATATGGAGTCTCTGCGAGTCGCGGATCGACTCCTGGTGGGGGATGTCGGTTTCGGCAAGACCGAGGTCGCGGTGCGTGCCGCGTTCAAGGCCGTGATGGACGGTTACCAGGTGGCGGTGCTGGCACCGACGACGGTGTTGGCCCAGCAACATTTCCAGACATTCTCCCAGCGCCTCGCCCCGTTCCCGGCGAAGGTCGATCTGGTCTCCCGTTTTCGTTCCGCGGCGGAGATCCGCGAAACACTACGACGAACCGCCGACGGTGAGGTCGATGTGCTGATCGGCACCCATCGGCTGCTGTCGAAGGATGTGGTGTTCAAGAAGTTGGGTCTGTTGGTGGTCGACGAGGAGCAACGATTCGGTGTCGCCCACAAGGAGCGACTGAAGCAGCTGTCCCGTGGCATCGATGTGATCTCGATGACCGCGACACCGATTCCGCGCACGCTGCAGATGTCGCTGGCCGGCGTCCGCGACCTCTCCATCATTGAGACACCGCCGCCGGGGAGGATGTCGATCCAGTCTTACATCGTCCCGTTCCGCAAGAACGTCATCGCCCAGGCGATCCGACAGGAGATCCGTAGGGACGGGCAGGTGTTCGTCGTCCACAACCGTGTCGAGACGTTGCCGGCTCTGGCCCGGGCCATCGAGGAGATGGTTCCCGAGGCCCGACTGGCCATCGGTCACGGGCAAATGAACGAACGGAAGTTGGAAGACGTGATGCGACGGTTCGTCCGTTACGACGCCGACGTGTTGGTTACCACGACGATCATCGAGAACGGCCTGGACATCCCGCGGGCCAACACCATCATCGTCAACCGCGCCGATCGCTTCGGTCTTGCACAGCTCTACCAGCTACGCGGACGTGTCGGTCGAAGCGAGAAACCGGCCTACGCCTACTTCATCGTACCCAGTCGTCAACATCTCCCCACCGATGCGCGTCAACGACTTCGCGCGTTGCAGGAGTTCAGCGAGCTGGGCGCAGGGTTTCGCCTGGCCGCGGCCGACCTCGAGATTCGCGGTGCCGGCGAATTACTGGGGTCGCGACAGCATGGCCATATCGCGGCACTCGGTTTCGATCTCTACTGCCAGATGCTGGAGCGGGCCGTCCACGAGCAGCAGGGAGAAGTGGTGGCTGTCCGCGAGCCGGCAACCCTGGCCCTCGGTATCGATGTGAAGATTCCCGAGAGCTACCTGGCCGACGCCAACGACCGACTGGTGTTGTACAAGCGGCTGGCCCAGGCGGCCGATTCCGATCGGCTGGATCGACTTCAGGAAGAGACCGAAGACCGTTACGGCCATCTACCGGATTCGGCACGACGGCTCTTCGAGCTGGGGCAACTGCGTCTTCTGGCGGAGCAGACCGGCGTTCGCAGTATCGATCTTGTCGGAGACGAGCTGCAGATCCGATTCCGTCGCGATGCACCGGTTTCCGCCGATCAGGTGCTGGAACTCGTCACCGGTGGTAGTGGATCGCTGACCCCTTCAGGCATGATGCGCATACCGGCTCCGCCACGCGGTGCCGACCGGATCCAATCCATCTCCGCACTGCTCAAGGGGATCCGGATCGAGGAGACCGAGGCCACATCGTGAAACATCGATTCCTGCAGGCGTTGGGCTTCCTCACGGCCCTGTTGCTGATGACCGGCTGTGGCGGCGGGAAGACCGACGCCGACGCCGTCGTCCTACGGGTCGCCGAGATCGAGCGTAGCGGCCTGGACTTCCAGCGGTTCCTCCGTGGACAGCTGGCCGAAGCTACCGACGACCCCGAGGTCAAGAGTCGCCTGTTCGACCTCTTCGTCGAAGAGCAACTGATGTTGGAGGAGGCCCGTCGCAAGGGGATCGAGATCGCCGATGAGGATATCGAGGCCTACCTCGTCGACCTGGAAGGGCCGACCGACGCGGACCGCAGTCGTGCGTACGGCCGTCTGGCCCAATTGCGATTGCAAGAGGTATGGGCGGAGGAACTCGCACCCGTCACCCAGACCGACGTCGACGCCTACCTGGAAGCGGAAGGCATCACCACCGTCCGCCGTGTGGAGCTGCGCTCCTTGATGGTGCCCGATGCTGACGAGGCGGCCCGTCTCCATCGTCAGATCGACCGGCGCCGGATGACCTTCGACGAGGCGGTGGCCCTGCATCAGCATCCGTCGATGCCCAACACCCCGTTCCGGGTCACCTGGGATACCCTCGATCCGATCCTGCGGGAGGCCCTGGAGGATTTGAAGCCGGGGCGGATCACGCCGCCGCAGGATCTCCATGGCAACCGCTATCTGTTCCAGTTCCTGGGCTGGGTCGAGGAGCAAGATGACGCCAGCGTCCTGCAACGACAGCAGGCGGAAAAAACGTTGGAGTCCCGCCGTCTCCGTGACCGTGGCCAAAAAATGATGGCGCAGTTGCGTCAGACCATCGACCACCGGCGCTATCCCGGTCGACTGCCGTTCCCCTATCGGGAGGCGTCTGCGGACAATGGCTAGAGCGCTTCCCATTGACTACCATGGTCGGACAGCGGAGGGATAGACGGTGACTCGATTACGACAGGTTGGCGTGGCAATCCTTCTTGTGGGCCTGAGCCTATCGGCGGCCTACGGGGAGGTGATCGAGGAGATCGTGGCCCTCGTCAACGGCGAGATCATCACCCGGTCCGACCTCGACGAACAGGAACAGCTGATGGTGGCCGAGATCTACCGTCAGTATTCCGGCGCCGAACTGGATAAGCGGCTTGCGGACATCAAGAACGCCCTGCTGCTGGAGCTGATCGACGCCGAGATCCGGTTCCATTATGCCAAGCGGCAGTTCGACACGGAGCGGCTGCGGGAGTCGTTCTACGAGCAGTTTGTCCAGCAGCAGATGCAGGAATACAACATCGAGAGCGAGGAGGCGTTCCTCGAGCTGCTGGCACGGGACAACATGACCGTCGATGAGCTGAAAGACCGCTTACTCCGTACCTTCGCCCCGGAGGAGGTGTTGCGGTACGAGGTCGGCTCTCGGATCGCCATCGACGACCCCGAAATCGAGACCTACTACCAGGAGAACCCCCTACAGTTCCTGGTCCCGGGGGAGGCGACGGTTCGCGAGATCGTGCTCCTGGGGGACACCGAGCAGAAACGATCGGAACGGATGGCCGAGGCCACGGCGATCGTCCAGCGCGTTCGCGACGGCGAGTCGTTCGAGGCGCTGGCCAAGGAACTCTCCGAGGCCGGAACCCAGGACCAGGAAGGACTTCTGGGTACCGTTGCACGGGGGGACCTGTCGGACCAATTAGAAGAAGTGGCGTTTGCGATGGAAGCAAATGATGTTTCCGATCCGATTGACACACCTTACGGGCTCCACATCATCAAGATCGATGCGATCACTCCGGATCAAACCCGTCCGTATGACGAAGTCAAAGAGCCCCTCCGCGGTTTTCTCGAGAGTCGCAAGTACGCCGAGGATGTGCGGGCGTTTACGTTGAAGGTCCGCGGGCAGGCGGACTGGTGTGTGAAGAACAAGTACATCGGTCGACTCCCCGACAACGTCGAGCCTCAAATCTGCACCGAGATGTAGCGCCAGATAGCTGACAGCAGGTATCAAACGGTATTGCCGCTACTCATTCGCGCGTGGTAGCTTCATTCTCATAAGGCCTTGGTAACCCGCCGCATTGAGGAATCCGCCATGATGAACCGCAAGTTGGTGCGACCGAACCTGCAGGAAGTCAAAGAGCGCTATACCACACGGAGCGACCGCGGCTCACGGGACACGAACCAAGGCGACAACGGCACGGTCCATCCCCGTCGTCGTGCCGCGCCGCCGGATCAGACCAACGCCGAGGCGTTCTATTACCTGAAGCAGATGAACGGCAAGACGCCGATGACGGTTGTCCTGGATGACGGCGAGCGGTTGACCGGTTGGATCGAGTGGTACGACCAGAACTGCGTCAAGGTTCATCGGGAAGACGGCCCTAACCTGCTGCTGTACAAGCGCTGTATCCGCTATCTGTATAAGGCGGAAGACGAGACCGCCTAATCGTCGGTTCCGCGTCTGCTCAAGACCCGCAACGTATCTTCCAGGACAGGAAGGATCGCCCGGTCCTTGGGTCGGTTCGTGGCCCGCTTGCTTGCGATGATCCGTTCAAGCGGTAGGACGTCGACATCCACATCGCCTATCGCGATCTTCTTGGCGTGCACCGCTTCCTGGTCGAACGACTCCAGGCCGTGCATGTGGACAACCAGGTCGAACAGTTCGGCGCCTTCACCCACCATCAGCGGCGGATTCTGCATGGTTGGTTCGACATAGACGATGCCGAGTTTCTTGAGCGCACGACGAAAGTTTGGGGATGACAGGGAGTCGATCCATAGATCCACATCCTGGGTTACCGCAGGCGCACCCTGCAACGCCGCCGCGGCCAGGCCGACGATCAGAAAGCGGACGTCCTCTTCGACGAGTGCGCGAAGGAACGCCTGCTCTTTATCGGTGAGCGGTGGTGGTGCGGCCACGGGTCAGGCTCCGGTTCAATCGTTCGATCGGATTCATCTCGAGAAGGGTAAGAACGTGCCAGACATTCTCGAACGACGCGTCGGGGTCTTGAGCGCAGATCCTCTGGGCGGCTACGACACGAGGGGGGAGTTCTTCCAGTAACCCGCTGACCGGTTCGTCGAGTGCCGCAGCCAGCGCATCGATAGATCTGGGAACGACCGAACTCTTGCGGGCCAACGAGTAATACGCCGTGCGGCTGACGCCGGCTCTCTCGAGAAGCTCCGAGAGGGTCAGGTTCATGTCGCGAGCAAGCTCGCGGATTCTCTCGGTGGCCAGTCTCATATCAAAAATGTACTAAAATATAGCACACACCGCAAGCGATGCCCTTATTTCTTGCCGGACCCGTCGGTACGGCTCCAGCCATGCTTGTCGTACGCCATGTCGGGTATCGGCGTAACGGAACCGAACCTTAATGCGTTTCTGTCCGGTTGCGCCCCGATGCCGATGCCGGGGACGGCAATCAGCGGCATCTCGACCTGTCCTGCGGTGAGCGGGTCAACACGGACGAACTTGTAGGTCAGTCGCTCGCCACCCCGTTTGACACTCTGCGGCTCGCCCAGCAGTTCCACGACCTCGGCGCGGCTCTTGCCCACCCAGGGGTTCTCTTCGGCCGTCGGCTCGTCTGCCGCCAGACCAGGGGAGAGCAGGATCAGGACGATGGCAATCAGGATTCCGTAGCGCATGAGGACCTCCGTGGGGATTAAGCTGCGGGCTCGGCGTTTACATCCCAGCCGGGGAATACCAAGACTGCCGGGTGACACTTCAACGCGCTAGCGATCACCTTCGCGCGCTCCACGCCCAGATTGATACGATTGTTTTCGATTGCCGAGATCGTCGATTGAGGGATTCCCGTAAGCTCAGACAACTGGTTCTGGCTCAACTCCTGAAGCTCCCGAATAATCCGGACGGACTCCCCGACAGAAACCTCGATCCGTTGAGTCGCTTTTCTGAACTCTCGCTTGTTCATCCCTTCACCTTCTGCGGTAGTCATGGGCATTGAGTTCCACGACATAGACCGCGACCTCTTGCCCTTCAACCTTGTAGATCACTCGATACTGGATTCCAAGCCGAGAAGAGCGGTGCCCCTTCCATTTACCTCTAAGAGACTCATCGTGAAATCCCTTGATAGCACGCAACCCCACTGGACCTGAGACTCTGACAATGTCCTTCCATTTCTCGTATCGCCTGAGTACTTCTTCCGGGAGGCGATCCAGCCGCCGAGAGATTCTGCGAAGCTCGTAGACCTCCCACATCACATAAATATACTATACTGAATATAGTATGTCAAGGACGTGCCCGTGCTGACTTTCAGATTGGCTGGAGTATGATCCATCCGCCTCACCCTCCCAACGGGAGCCAACTTGTCCCAATCGGCGCGCCGAACTCTCCTGATTCTTGCGTTTGTTACCGTCGCCGCGTCTCCCGTGTTCTCGCAGGACACACCCAGCAAGACCGACTTACAGGAAAAAGTCCACGTCGGCCTGGCCCAGATGGAGGTCACCGTCTGGCCCAAGAAACATGACGACCCGACGACCTGTCGCGGATTCACCGCCGACGATTTCTACGTCACGGTCAACGGCAGGAACCGAGAGATCATCGCAGTTGACTGGCTGGGATCAGCGGAGGCGATGAGCATCATGGAGGATCAGCCGGTCAAGGATGTAGAGAACCCGCCGATGACGATGGTGCTGTTGTTCGACCTCTGGCATCTGGACATCTTCTATCGCAGCTTCGATTGCCCGATTACAAAGCCGCTGGCATTCGAGCAGGCGCGGGCGTTTATCAAAGAAGAGTTTCGACCGGGCGACCGTCTGTTGCTAGTCACCTTCGCCGGCTGGCCGTTGATCCACGAGGGATGGATCCGCAATCCGGAAGAGGCCCTACGCGCACTCGATCGGCTGGAGGTCGATCCGTTCGTGCTCAACCCGCGTCGCAGCCATTCGCACCATCATGTATGGATCGACGGAATCAAGAGTCTGCTGTTGGCGCTCGGTCAGTACCCCGGTCGCAAGGAGGTCATCTACCTCGCCGACGATTTCCGGTTCGACGACGTGGCGATGCAGGTCAACAAGCTGGCCACCCGGGCCCAGGCGAATCAGGTCTCGATGCATGCCGTCGATCTACTGGCCAGCTGCCGAACGGTGCCGGGTCCCGGCTGCACGTTCGCCGGGGGGTTGGGCTGTACGGACTTCAGGAAACCCATCGCCCTCGGTTACGTGGCCGCCAGCACCGGTGGCATCCTGGCGGACTCGTCCACCGCGACCATCGCTTCGACCGTGAAGCGTGTCCGCTCCATGCGTGGCTGTCGTTACCTGGTCTCGCTTCCCATGCGTCGCAGCGACGACAGGCGAGCACCCAGAGCGACGGTGCACACCACGCGTAAGGGGTTCCAGCTGATCCATCCCCGTAGCTTCGGAAGCCCCAAGCGAGAACCCGACGAACGCGATCGTCAGGACGCGTTGTTCCTTCTTCCTCATTTCGGTCGGGGCCTCACCGCCGACGTGGGTCTGTGGCCGTTACGACCGTCGGGCAAGAGGAAACAGTGGAGTGGCGTGATGGTGGCACGGTTGGGACCGACCGACCCCTGGCCTGACAGTCTGGAACGGATCGAGATCACCGCCGTCGCCAGCACCCACGCCAGCGTCTACGGCAGCTTCACAAAAGTCATCGAAGGCGCGGAGCTGAAGCGCTTCCGCGAAGAGAAGTTGATGGTCTTTCCGCTCGAAAAAATCCCGCCGGGGGACAACACCGTCGCGCTTCGTGCGGTCGGTGTGGGTGCCCACGTGTCGGCCAATGTCCGTGCGTTGCTGGACGTTTCCGATCCACCCGAGCTAGGCGAGGCCAGTGGCTGGTTTCTCTCCAAGAAGCTGGCCAGGTTGGGGGAGACCGTGACGCTGCTACCCACGCTGGACGGTGTGTTGAATCCCGAGGATGGCGGCGCGCTGATCCTCGGGTTCGGGTGTCCTGGTGACGATGAAGTCGAGGACGGACGGTTGGTGGCACTTGCCGATGATGCGTCGGTGCCGATTTCCATCGACTGGCTGGATGGAGCGATCGAGGGCGAAGCGTGTGGCTGGCTTGCGGGGCGTGTGGATGCGGAGCTCGCTGCGGGGCTGTGGAGGTTCGAACCGCCGGAGTCGTTGATGGTGGAGGATGCGGAGCCGTCGACGATTGAGTTTCGGGTGGCGGAGTAGGGGGCCCGGGTCACGGTACAATGCCCGCAGGAGGACTCCTCCCATGTCGCGCGTCACCCTCTTGATCCTTGCCTGCCTGCTTCTCGTCACACCCATCGTCGCCGACGGCAAGAACATCGGCGGCGGGCGTACCTACACCGATTCCAAGACCAATCCGCGAGCGTTCACGTTGGCGGTCGATCTGGATCGGTAAGCGTGACGTCTACGACTCGCAGGTCAATTCCGCGCAAGATGCTCCACAAGATACGAGCCTGTAAACTGGTATCAGATCGGAGGCCCCATGCGTCGTCTCATCTTGTTTGTTGCTCTGTCCATCTCGCTATCCGGGGTGCTCGCGGCTCCGGGACCCGTGATCGATCCCGAGACACCAAAGGAAATTCAAATTGCTGCGATGGAACTGCTGATTAATCGGGTTGTTCTCGAGGCCTGGTTCGCCAGTCGGGGCGACGATCGCCTCGACGCGCCGGAATCGCCGATGTCGCTTAAAGAGTTCGTCCGTACGATGCCCAAACCGTATCGGGATTACATCATCGAGCGAGATCCCTGGGCCAACGCATACATGATCGGTTCGTCCGATCGTCTTGCTTTCTGGATCGGATCCGGCGGCAAAGATCAGTATCTCGGTTCGCTCGAGAAATTCGAGATCGCAGCTGAGTCACGCAAAGATCTTTCGGCGCGGCGGGACCTCAAGTCGTTCATCGAGGACGACGTCGTCTTGATTTACGACAAACTTGTCTACGGGCCGATGACCGATCTCGACCGGATCAAGAGGTCGATGAGCGATCTTCGATCAATTGGTACCGCGATCGAGTCCTTCTCGATTGATGAGAACGTCTACCCGACCCAGGATTCGGGCCTGGCACCTGTGACGACGATCGAGGCAGACCTAGAGCCGACCTATATCCGAACGCTACCCCAGGTCGACGGCTGGGGTCAGCCCTACTTGTTCTGGTCCGACGGCAGTCAGTACACCGTCCTTTCGATGGGCGCCGACGGGATCCTCGACCCCCACACTCGCAGCGGCATTCCGGGTGCCCAGGCACGGGGCGGCGCGACAACCGACCCCAACGCGGACATCATCTTCGCCAACGGCCAGTTCACCCAGTGGCCCGCAGGCGCGCAGCAGTAGTCAAAAAGGGGACAGATTTATTTTTCCAGAACGGTGCCCGGCGCCGGAGACGCTTGGAAGTAACGGATCTTTCGGGCCGCGACACCACAGTCCGGCCAGCAACGCCACCACCATGAACAACACACAGGAGATCACGAACGTGCGGTCGCCGATACGCTCGTAGATGAGACCTCCACCGAACAGGCCAACAATGCTGGCCAGACTGCCGGCGGCTCCTGCGAACCCCTGGGTCGCCCCCTGGAGTTCGACGTGCGACATCTTCGACAGGACCGCCTGGATCGTTGGCCACATCGTCCCGTTGCCCAGTGCGAAAAAGAGCGCCGCCGCGAAAACCAACGTCGTGTCTTCGGACATGAGCATCAGGAAGCTGACGGCCAACAGCAGGTTGCCGAGGACGATCAAGCGTGTTTCGGAAACTCGCCGTGCAAGTCTTGACAGCAGCGGCCCCTGCACCAGGACCATCAGTCCACTCATGAACGTGAAGAACAATCCCGTCTTGCCGACACTCCATTCCAGATCGCGGGAGACACGCACGGGAAACGACACGTAAAACAGACTGAAGCCCAGGAAGATCAAGAAGTACAGGCACAGGACACGTGCGACACCCGGCTGTCGCAGGACGGCCGCCAACCCGACCCGCTGAGATTCGGAAACCTTCGTACAGTCGATAGGCTCATGACCGCTGCTGCGACGCAATCCCGCGCGGGAGGGTCCGGGGCGCCGTTCAGGGCGGCTATCGGTCAACATGAAGATGATCGCCAGCAACCCCAGCAGCGAGATCGCCAGTGCTGCATAGATCGACCAGGCCTCCCCGTCTCCCAGCGCAGCCAGCAGGCTGGCCAGCGCCGGTCCCAGGATGAACCCGAGGCTGGACGACATCCCCATGCGACCGAAGTTCTTGCTGCGATCCTCCTCGCTGGTGATGTCGGCGAGGTACGCGTTGGCGACGGAGATGTTGCCACCGGTGAGGCCATCGAGGGCCCGGGCGGTGAAGATCAGCAGCAACGGCAGAGTGACCGTAAACGCGCCAAGCCAGGACGAGTCAAACTGCCGCAGCGGGCTCGCCGGCAACGACAGAGCGAGCGCGAAAATTCCCCAGGCCAACAACGTACCGGCCTGGGAGATCAGAAGTGTCTTCTTGCGACCGATCCGATCGGACCAGCGCCCCAGTAACGGTGCACCGACTAACTGGAACGCGGGGTAGGTCGCGACCATCAACCCGTAGATCACCGCGTTCCCGCCGACGCGTGTCACCAGATAGACCAGGAACGGCAACACGATGCTGAAGCCCATCGTGCCGATGAAATTCACCAGCAGGACGGGCAGAATTGATGTACGAGCACGACTCAAGTGAGATCGAACACCAGGAGTTCCGTCTCTTCGTTGGCGACCAGTTGCAGTGCGGGCTCGTCACTGAGCGCTGCCGCATCGCCGGCCGACAGCGTTTCACCGTTGGCGGAGACCTGCCCACGAATCACCTGGACCCAACCATGACGCCCCGGGTCCAGCTTGTGGTTCAGTTCGTCGCCGGCGCCCAGCACGGACGCATAGATCGAGACGTCCTGATGGATCTTGACCGCTCCGTCGCGTGGTTTCTGCGCGGCAATCAGCCGAAGCCGACCACGCTTGTCCGCATCTGAGAACTGCTTCTCCTCGTAACTCGGTGTCAATCCCGCCGCCTCCGGCTCGATCCAGATCTGCAGGAGGTGCGCAGGTTCCTCCTGCGATCCATTCATCTCGGAGTGCCGGACCCCGGTCCCGGCCGTCATCCGCTGGACGTCCCCGGCCACCAGCACGGAGCCGTTGCCCATGCTGTCCTTGTGGGCCAGCTGACCGTCCAGCATGTAGGTGAAGATCTCCATGTCCTGGTGACCGTGGGTTCCAAATCCAGCCCCCGCTGCCACGCGATCCTCGTTGATCACCCGCAGCGTGCGGAAGCCCATGTGAGCGGGGTCGTAATAGTTGGCGAAGGAAAAGCTGTGGCGCGCGTTCAGCCAGCCGTGGTCGGCGTGACCGCGCTCTGCGGATCGGCGGATCTTCATCATGGGACTGCCTCCAACCCGATTATGCCGGGTTCATCCCTGATAACAATCGTCTATTCCCGGGTGCGGTGCCGTCGATGCCGGAGGATGTGGAGCCATCGTCGATCGAGTTTCGAGTTGCGGACTAGCGGGGTGGGGCACCCCCAAACGCCTCCCGCGTCACCCCCAACATGAATCCGTGCAGCGCCTTGCCGCCGGCAACGATATCGCCGCTGTCCAACATCCGGTTGTCACCGGCAATATCCGTGACAATCCCACCGGCCTCCTGCACAAGCAACGTCCCCGCCGCGATATCCCAACGCGACAGCCCGACCTCCCAGAACGCGTCGTACCGACCGCACGCCGTGTAGGCCAGATCGATCGCCGCCGAACCGGCCCGACGGATCCCTGCCGTCGATCGCACCACCGCCTCAAACGATTTCATGTACTGCGGCAGCCGCTCCAGCTCACGAAACGGAAAGCCGGTCGCCACCACCGCCTGGTCGTTGTCCACTTCCTGGCTGCACGAGATCGGCTCCCCGTTCAGTCGCGCGCCGCCGCCACGATGGGCATGGAACGTCTCTTCATGAAACGGATCGTGGATCACGCCCGCCACCAGGCCGTCGTCGTCCTCTAACGCGACCGAGACCGAGAACGGACAGACGCCGTGGATGAAGTTGGTGGTTCCATCAAGAGGATCGACCACCCAACGCATCCCGTGATGGACGACTTCCGGCGAATCCTCCTCGGACATGATGCCGTGGTCGGGGTAACGCTGGCGGATATAACTCAGCACGGCGTCCTCCGCTTCTCGATCCACCTCGGTAACGAAGTCGTGAAGCCCCTTGGACTCGATCTTGAGAGGTCCGGTTTCACGAAATCGACGACGAAGGACGCGACCGGCGGCGTGACTGGCCTCACAGGCGACGGATTCAAAATCTGCTGCAGACACGGGATCTTCCTCTACTCGGTTCGGCGCGGCGTCTTACCCTGTCGTGGTCGTCGCGCCCGTGGGTGTGCCTTATCGTACACCTGCATCAGCGCGTCGGTGCTGACGTGCGTGTATCGCTGGGTGGTAGACAGCGACGCATGACCCAGCAACTCCTGGATCGCGCGGAGATCCGCGCCACTCCCCAGCATGTGGGTCGCAAACGAATGACGGAGATCGTGAGGCGAGATCCGCGCATGGATCGCCGCCTCCTGCAGCCGTTGGTTGAGGATCCGGCGAACGCTGCGATCGGTGATCCGTCGGCCACGGAGGTTCAGGAACAACGCCTCGTCGTCGCCACCCTTTACGCGTAACGGCGCCGACGCCTTCAACCAGGCACGGATCGCCTTCTGCGCCTTGGAACCGAACGGCACCATCCGTTCCTTGTTGCCCTTGCCCAACACACGCATCATCCCGGCTCCCAGGTCCATATCGCCGAGATCCCGGGAGACCAGCTCGCTGACCCGCAACCCCGCGGCGTACAGCAGCTCCAACATCGCCCGATCCCGCAGCGATCCCGGGTCATCGGTCTGGATGCCATCGAGGAGCGCAAACGTCTCGTCGACGGTCAACGTTCTTGGGAGCGGTTTAGGGGCCTTGGGTGCCGGGACCGACTCGGCCGGAGACGCGTCGATCGCCCCCTCTCTAACCGCGTACTTCAGGAACGACCTCACCGCCGACAGCTTCCGCGCGATGCTCGACTTGCCAAGCCCCGACCGCGACATCCGCGCTACGAACCCCCGCACCGCGATCTGATCGATCTGTCGAGGTGGGTCGGCCTTCTTGATCTCTCCGTCGCCAAGAAACTCCGCGAACTGCAACAGGTCACGACGATAGGCCCGCAACGTCTCGGGGGAGACCCGTCGTTGATCTTCCAGATGACGAAGGAATTCCGCCAGCGCGCTCTCGTAAGTGGCGCCCGGCCTCACAGACTCTCCGCGACGAACCGATCGATCGACCCCAGGGCCCGGTTGGAGCGGGCAAGACGACGATCGCGACGCTTCCGTGCGCCGGGCGGCGCCGGCGGCAACAACCCAAACGTCGCGTTGGTCGGTTGGTAGTTCTCCGGATCGGCGTTGGCAATGTAATGACAGAGCGCTCCCAGCATCGTGTCTACCGGCAGGGTCAAGGTCGGCTCACCCGTCGCCAACCGCGCCGCGTTGATCCCCGCCAGCAGTCCCGTGGCCGCCGACTCGGTGTAGCCTTCGACGCCGGAGATCTGTCCGGCAAACAACAACCCCTCGCGCTTGCGAGCCTGCAGATCCGGATCCAGAACCGACGGAGCATGGATGTAACAGTTTCTGTGTACCTGCCCCAACCGCACGAACTCCGCCTTCTCGAGACCGGGAATCATCCGGAAGACGCGCTTCTGTCCCGGCCAACGGATCTGGGTCTGAAAGCCAACCATCGAAAAATGCTCGGCCGCAAGGTTGTCCTGTCTAAGCTGCACGATGGCGTAGGCTCGGCTGCCGGTTCTGGGGTCTGTGATCCCCACCGGCTTCAGCGGTCCGAAGCGTGGCGTGTCGATCCCGCGAGCCGCCATCTCCTCGATCGGCAGGCAGCCCTCGAAGTACGGCGTGTTATCGACCTCATGCATCGGTGCCTTCTCCGCACCCAGCAACGCCTCGATGAACGCCTTGTACTCTTCCTCGCCCATGGGACAGTTCAGGTAGTCGTCGCCCTCTCCCTTCCCGTAGCGGGAGGCGGCGAACACAATCTCACGGTTGATCGACTCGGCATGGATCACCGGTGCGATCGCATCGAAGAAGAACAGATAGTCACGACCGGTGAAGGTTGCGATGGACTGGGCCAGGTCCTCAGAGACCAGCGGCCCCACCGCGAGGATGACGATGCCTTCCTCGGGGATACTTGGAACCTCTTCCCGCACCAGCTCGATGAGGTCGTTGTTCTCGATCGACGACGTGACATCCGCGGAGAACCCGTCTCGATCGACCGCCAGTGCTCCGCCGGCCGGCACGCGATTCCGCGTCGCGCAGTCCAGGATCAGGCTGCCCATGCGACGCATCTCTTCCTTTAAGAGACCGTGGGGCGTTCCCTTCTCGAGAGACTTGAGAGAGTTGGAGCAGACAAGCTCCGCCAGGTTTCCGGTGCGATGGACCGCCGTCGGTCGCGTCGGACGCATCTCGAAAAGACGGACCGGCACGCCACGACGGGCAAGCTGCCACGCCGCCTCGCTACCGGCGAGCCCGCCTCCAACCACGGTGACCGGGCTGCGAATCGCCAACGAGACCTCCGGAAAACGGCGAAAGAGCCGTCATCGACGCATGATAGCGCAGCCGACCGTCCGATCCGTGGCGAGGGTGGGGTCCCCTGTGTATATTCGAAACTCATCCTGATTCTGAACTGGAGAGCAAGATCCATGTCCGCAACTCGTCTTCTTACTGCGTTGATCCTCGTCGCCGGTCTCTGTGTCCTGGGCGGTTGTTCGCCGGCTGACACTCAGGCCAACACGAATACCACGGCCCCGGACAAAGTGGTCGCTACCGTCGGTTCCGAGACGATCACCCAGTCGGATCTTGAGAGCGCCGCCAGCGGTGGTCTTCGCAATCTCGAGCAACAACGTTACGAGCTGCTCAGCACGAAACTGACCGAGATGATGCGCCAGTCGATGCTTCGTCAGGAAGGCGAGAGCCGTGGGATGACGGCCGGCGAGTTGGAAGCCGCCGAGATCGACGCCAATGTCCTCAACCCGACCCAGGACGAGGTTCAGACCTTCTTTGATGAAAACCGCGAACAGACCGGGAAATACACGCTGGATGACGTTCGCAGTTCCATCATTAAACTGCTCCGCAATCAGCGAGAGCAGGCGTTACGAACCGCCTTCTACGCGTCGCTGGATGCGAAGTACTCCTCCGAACGCTCCCTGACAATCCCCCGCATCGATGTGGGCAGAAGCGACAACGAGCTCCTGCGCGGTTCTGCCAGCGCCCCCATCACCATCGTCGAGTACGGCGACTTCCAGTGTCCGTACTGCCGCCGCGCTCATGTCGTCGTCGACCGAGTCATGGCCGAGTACGGCGACCAGGTGCAGTTCATCTTCCGCGACTACCCGCTGGAGAACCACAAACGCGCCATCCCCGCATCCAAGGCCGCTTACTGCGCCGAAGAGCAGGGCAAGTTCTGGGACTACTACGACCACCTGATGCTGATGAAGGGCGACCTTAGCGACCAGGACCTGTTCGGCCGCGCCCAGCAACTAAGCATCGACACCGACGTGTTTGGCGAGTGCTTCCGTAGCTCGCGCTACGAAGACCTGATCGCCAGCAACCAGCAACACGGCACCGATCTGGGCGTCAAAGTCACGCCCACCTTCTTCGTCAACGGCCGCATGGTTGTGGGCGTGAAGGAGTTCGATGCGTGGAAGCTGATCCTCGACGAGGAGTTGTTCCTGGCTGCGAAGCAGCGCGGGTAGCCTGCCGCACGATTCCTAGAAAATCGGTTCCGCACTTTCGATTGTCGAACAGAATTCTGAGTCGGCTGGATCCGCACTCTTCTCAAATTGTCCGAAGTTCTCGCACGCGGGCCCAAACCATTCCGAACCGGCATCCGATCCTGCCGGCGTTCCGCTTGTCGTGCCGTCAGAGAGTAGTAAGACTATCAAAAGTAACAATTCGAACATTCGCACCTCCCAATTGAATAGCGGGAGAATACGGTGAAGGAGCCTCAAACGAGAGCGCCGCGAGCGCAGTGTGTTGCGCGACGTTTAAGCGAAGAGTTGTGCTACTGCAACATGTATTTCGGTAGTACGTTCGCAGCGAGCTCCCGAAACTCATGAAGTTCGACGGCGTGTGGGTCGACGCGAGCGACCAACTTCTCCATGCGTCTTCCGATCGCTCGAACGTGTGAGCTGTCGTCAAGTTGAATGGCGAGTTTTAGTAGCGCCAATTCGGCGCCAAATCGCAGCGACGTGTGCTCAAACTGTTTCCCGACGTCCCTCGCTGCTTGAAGTCGAGTCCGCGCTTCCGTGGGTCGACCCTCGGCTATATCCACCAACCCGAGGACTAGTTGGGCGTGTCCGACCGAGCGAACGATCCCGTGTTTCTTGGCCATTGACTCTGCGGCGAGGCAGATACGTTTAGCAGCGCGCCATCGTTCAACTTGGCATAGGAATAGCCGATCGCATTCATGTGGCGAACTTCTTCCGGAAGATTTCCCTGTTGCTTCGCCGCATCGTGTCCGCTCTGTGCGCATTGCAGGCAGAGCTCCCAATCACACTCGGCTTCTGCGATCAGTGTGCGGGAGCCATAGAGATAACTCAGTTGAGGAAAGGAGCCCAAAGACCTCGCCTTCTCAATTGCGACATCAACGTGTCGTCTCGCTAGGTCAATTTCATTCTTCAATAGGTAGACCTGCCCGAGGCGATCCAAGACAAGCGCGTGCGTACTTTCGGCAAGTTGTCCATGCTTCAATGCGAATAAGAGTTCATGTTGCGCGTACGAAAGGCATCCAGAGGTCTTCGCACAGGACGCACAATTCAATAGCGTCGCCATGAACTGCTCGCCAGGATCATGAAACGGCGCGAGCACCGGGGATGAGTGGGCGATCATCAACGAGTCGCGAAACAACGCGTACGACGTGATTCCTCGGCCTTCATCCAAATGCCTCTTCGCCTCATCCCTCAACCACTCAAACGACCGCCCCTCCGTATCCGGCGCCCCCAACCGATCGACTTCCATGTCCAGTTCCAGCCGCTCCACGATCACGTCCGACGGGACCTCGTAGATGCGGCTCAGCGGGATGACCTTGTTGAGGGCGATTTTCTGGTGGCCGTTTTCGCAGCGGGAGAGGTAGCCCTTGCTGATGGGGTCGGGGAAGCTGTCGGACAGCGAGGCGACTTCCTGGAGCGAGAGCTTTCGCCGTCCGCGGAGCATCTTCAAGTAGCGCCCGAAGGCGATGGTCGAGTTCTCGGCCAAGGGAGTCCTTTCGCTGGGCCCATTATCTACCGGGCGACCGCCACCCTGACAAGAGCCCTGCCCGGCCCGGTTTGCACCCTCGCAAGAGCTATGGGGGGCGACCCGGGATTTCAGCAGGGTCAATAAACACCCATAAATCAACGAAAATTCGTTATGGGTGGCTGGTTCACGCCGAAAGTCCCGATTCATTGCATTGGGGGCCTCGGAGACACAGATTATCCCCAGCGGGCTTCACATCCCGCTACGGGGGTCATCGTGGGTCGATCGCGCAGAAAACTCGACTACAAGGACGTTCTTCGGACGCTACCGGACGGCTACTACGAGTGCGATCTGGAAGGGTGCTTTAGCTTCGTCAATCCGGCGTTCTGCAAGCTCCTCGACCGAACCGAAGACGAGGTGATCGGGGCGTCGTTCAAGTCGTTCACGACGCCGTCCAACTTGGCCTACATCCAGGGCTACTTCCAGAAGATCTACGACGAGCGGGCGACATCCGGCAAGTTCGTCTGGGAGGTCGTGAAGGACAACGACAACTCGGCCTTCGCCGAGGGGTCGATCTCGCTGATACGCGACGAAAACGAAACGGTCATCGGCTTTCGCGGGATGGTCATCGATTGTTCGCAACGTCGACAGATGGAACTGGAACTGGAAGCGTCCTACGACGAATTACAAAGAGCCAAGTCCCGGGCCGAGAACCACGCCGAGCAGCTTGCAGCTCAGGCCAACCAACTGACCCGCGCAAGAAACGAAGCACTCGATGCGGCCAGATTAAAGTCTCAGTTCGTCGCCAACGTCTCTCACGAGATCCGAACGCCGATGAACGGCATCCTGGGCATGGCCGACCTGGCACTGGAGTGCAACGTCGAGGAGCCGCTCAACGAATACCTGCAGACGATCATGTCGTCGGCCAATGCGCTCCTCACGCTGGTCAACGACATCCTCGACTTCTCCAAGATCGAAGCGGGCAAACTGCAGCTGGAAGACATCACGTTCAGTCTTCGCGATTGCGTGGATGATGCCCTGAAACCCAGTCGCATCGCGGCGGAGAAACGGGGACTCGGATTCAAGATCAACGTCGAGTCGGGGATCCCGAGAACGGTCAACGGAGATCCCAGTCGGTTACGCCAGATTCTGATCAACCTGGTCGGGAATGCTGCGAAGTTCACCGACAGTGGCGAGATTGTAATCGACGCTGTGATCAAATCCAAAGACGAACGGGGCAGCACGCTTCAGTTCTCGGTCCGCGACACCGGCATCGGCATCCCGCAGGCCACCCAGCGTAGGATCTTCGAATCGTTTGCCCAGGGAGATGGATCGGCCACACGACGTCATGGCGGTACCGGCCTGGGTCTGGCGATCTCGTCGCAGCTCGTCAAACTGATGGGTGGATCGATCTGGGTCGAGAGTGAGCCGGGCCACGGCAGCACCTTCTCGTTCACCGTTCACTTCCGCCCTGCAGAGGCCAGTGAGTCCACGTTCGAGAAACATCAGGTACCCTCGGCGCGATTGTTGGTGGCCGACGACGGTTCGAAGCGACGTCAGACCCTGGTCGAAGCGTTGCTACGGGCCGGCCATCGGGTCGAACGAGCAAGAGTCAGCGCAGACATCTGGGAACGGATGCTTGAAGCAGAAATCAAGAAGCGGCCGTTTGACGGCGTCGTTCTAGACGCATCTCTCGACGGCTGTGGCCACGAGTTGGCCGAGGCGATCGATCGCAATCAGCAGCTTCGGCGGGCACGAGTCATCCTGCTCTCCATACCCGGGCAACGTGGCGACGGAGCGCGCTGTCGCGAGATCGGCGTGGCCGGTTACCTGACCCAGCCGATCCAACCTGACGAGTTGGTCGAGACGGTTCGTCGGGTCCTCGTCCGGGATCCGAAGAAGGTAGTAAGGATGATCACCCGGCACGACCTTCGAGAGTCCAGCGAGAGTCTCGATATCCTCGTCGCCGAAGACAACCCCGTGAATCGCATGGTGATCCGCAAAGTTCTCGAAAACCTCGGTCACGAGGTGACGTTGGTGGAAGACGGTCGTGAGGCCGTCGAGGCCGTGGTTGCTCACGCCTTTGACGCCGTCTTGATGGATATCCAGATGCCGGGGATGGATGGCATCGAGGCCACTCGCGCCATTCGTGATCGCGAACGGGAGCATGGCGTGCACGGGCCTCTTCCGATCATTGCGGTGACGGCCCACGCGATGAAGGGCGATCGCGAGGAGTTCCTCGAGGCGGGGATGAACGCGTACGTCTCGAAACCGTTTACCGCCAGCGAGTTGGAAGCGACGATTCGGAATCTGGTGGATGAGGACACCGAGACTATCGGGACACCCGCACGACCCACCCCGGGCCGCTGTATCGATCGAGAAGAGCTGGGGACCCAGGTGGCGCAGGACACCGACTTGTTGAGGGAAGTCGCGGACATGTTCTTCGAGGATGGACCGCAAATGCTGCAGGCCATCGACACGGCCCTCGACGCGGGCCGAGCGGAAGATGCGGCCCGCGAGGCGCAGCGACTCCAGAGCACGCTGTCGACTCTGGCGGCCCACCCGGCGGTGGCCCTTGCGGTGGAACTCGAGGAAATTCTGGGGACAAACCCGGAGGATGGCGCCCGACGTGTCCTCAGCGAATTAAGACACCATATTGATCTTGTGGAGCAAGAACTCCGGACCATGGTCCAACAGGGTTCCCGCTGCTTCGTTCAGTCGGTCTAGAAAGGAATGACGATGAAGGTCCTGATTGCAGAAGACGACCAGGTCTCACGACGCCTCCTGGAAGTGACGTTGGAGAGAATGGACTACGAGGTCGAGAGCACGGAAAACGGTGTTCAGGCACTCGAGGGTCTGATCAAGCCCGACGCACCCCGGTTGGCAATCCTCGACTGGATGATGCCGGAGATGGACGGCGTCGATGTCTGTCGACGCATCCGCGAGATGGAGTTCGACAAGTACATCTACATCATCTTCCTGACGGCCAAGGGTCAGAAGAAAGATATCGTCACCGGGCTGGAAGCCGGCGCGGACGATTACCTGATCAAGCCGTTCGATCCCCACGAGTTGCGATCAAGACTGGCCGTCGGTAAACGAATCCTGGATCTGGAGGCGGCCCTGGAAGACAAGGTTCAAGAGCTCGAGAGCGCTCTGGCCCACGTGAAGACGTTGCAGGGACTTCTGCCGATCTGCATGTACTGCAAAAAAATCCGCGACGACAAAGACACCTGGCATCGACTGGAGAGCTACATCGAGACGCGATCCGACGCGATGTTCACTCACTCGCTATGTCAGGACTGCCTGACGGAACACTATCCGGGTCAGAAGCAAGAAGAGCCGATCGGCCAGGACTAGTCCTCGTCGTCGGCGATCGGAAGTTCGATACGGAAGCATGAGCCACGACCGCTCTCGCTACGGACACCGATCAATCCCTGGTTCCGTCGCACCAGCTCGGAGATCAGCGGTAACCCCAGACCGGTCACGCAATTCTTCGTCGTGAAGTACGGATCGAAGATGCGGCCTCGATGCTCGGGGGAGATTCCACAGCCGTCGTCTTCGACCTCGATGACCACTTGCTGGTCGTGGGTAAAGGCTCGGACCGTGACCCGTCCCGACGTTCGAATGGACTCTGCGGCGTTGATCAGCAGATTCAGCAGGATCTGCGTCAGCTCCGTCCCATTGCAGCGAACCGCCGGGACAGCCGCGATCTCGCGGACGACCTCGACCGACCCCTTGACCTCGTAACGGGCGATCAGCAGCGCCCGCTCCACACACGCCTCCGGGTCGGAGCGGTGTCCACGCTCGGCGGAGGGCGACAGCGCACCCAGAGCGGCGGTGATGTCGGTGATGAGCGCCGTGCCGTCCAGAGACTGTTCGATCAGTGCCCGTTGGTCCTTGAGGATGAAGTCGATGTGGGCGTCGTCTCGAACGGCATTTAGTTCCTTTCGAAGCTCGTCGTACTCCGGGTCATGCTGGGCCTGTCGCTCGAACCGCTCGAAGAGGGCGATCAACTCCCGGACCCGGTCTCCGTAGCGATTCAAGACTTCCAGGTTCGAGCGAATGAACGCCAGCGGTCCACAGATCTCGTGGGCCAGGCCCGCGGCCAGCATGCCCTGGGTACTGTGTTGCGGTTCCGTCGGGGGCTCCACGATCTCTTGTTGATCGACCAGCAGCTTCTGGATCGAGCTACGCAGATCTTCGATATCCCAGGGCTTGCTGAAGACCGGCATGTCGGAGCCCAACTCCGATTCGATCTCGTCGGCCATCGCCTCGCCATAGCCGGTCAGCATCATCAGGCGGGTTCCCGGGAAGTCGCGTCGGATCTCCTTCAACAGTCTGATCCCGTCCATCTCCGGCATCATCTGATCGGAGACCACCACGTCTGCGGGACTCAGCTTTAGCATCCGCAACGCCTCTGCCGCCCCGGAAGCGGTCGTCACCTCGATCTCGTCGTCATCGAAGAACAACCGTTCGATCGAGCGACGGATGTTTAAGTCGTCATCGACGAATAGCACCTTACCGTTCATCCGCGATCCTCCTCGGCTACCGTGGGCAGCTCAACTCTCATCAGGGTTCCCTCGCCGACCGTCGATTCAACCTCTACCTGTCCGTCATACTTCTCCACCAGGTCGCGAACCAACATCAGTCCCATGCCGGATCCGCCACGTGACGCCCGGGTGGTGAAAAACGGTTCGAAGATCCGCTCGATGCGATCGGCAGAGATTCCGCAGCCGTTGTCCTCGACTTCAATGACGATGCGGTCGTTCATTCCATAGGTGCGCACCCGGATCTTGCCGTGACCCTCGATGGCATGGGCGGCGTTGACCAGCAGGTTCAGGAGGATCTGTGTCAACTCCGCGCCGTTGCAACGGACCGGGGGCAGCTCTTGAATCGAGGTCACCACGTCGATCTCGTTGCGGATCTCGTGACTCCCAAGCAGCAATGCCCGGCGACAACAATCGGCAACGTCCGCCGCCTCCGACATCACACGGTCAGTGGGGGAGAGGGCCTTCATCGCCTTGCTGATATCTCGTACGAGGCTGCTGCCGTCGATCGACTGCTCGATGGCGTCCGACAGGTCGTCGAGAATGAAGTCCATCTTCTTCTGACGACGGAAGCCGTGGATCTGCGTGAGGAGATCGGTTACCGGCCGGCCGTCGGACAGTGCCTCCTCCAGCTGGTCATACAGCGCCATCGCCTCGCGGATCCGTTCGCCGTAACGCTTGAGGGTCGTCAGATTGTCGTGAACGAACCCCAGCGGGCCGTTGATCTCGTGGGCCAATCCGGCGGCCAACATACCGAGGCCGGCCAGAACGTTGTGACGCTCGCCCTGTTGCTCGACAATCTGGCGATGATTCCAGCGAGCACTCATCCCCAACGCGCGTCGGTAGATCTCTTCAACGCCGGCGGGCTTGGCCAGAAACTCCCAGTCCTGGGCGCTGCCCTCGAAGATCGGGTCGATCGTATCCAGGATCGATGTCTCGGCGCCGGATACGACACAGAAGAACAGGTGAGGGTCCAGCTCTCGGATTCGACGCATGGTCTCGATGCCGTCCAGCTCGCCTGGTAGGACGAGATCGAAGAAGCCACCACAGAACGGTTCGCCACGGCGGATAGCGTCCTCGACACTGGCGACCGCCATGACGCCGCTCTCCACTAGCGTGACATCGAGTTTGTCGTCGATCACCCGGTCTCCCGGTCCGATCTCGAGCACATCGCTGTAGAAATCCCGGAGCCCGGGGTCGTCCTCAACGACGAGCACCCGTCGATTGGGTGTCATCGGAACCCTCCTTTAGTCACGCGGCGCCCTTCTGCTGCTCTATGCAATATCGGGCCCCGTTTGGCCATCGGCAAGGCGGTGGGGTGTCTCCGATGCGGAACCCGCGGTGGCCCGTTTCAGGGGGAATTAAGCCTCGTTCCGACTCATGTTCCATGGACCGGTCCCGCATCGCCTCACGAGGGGGAGTCACCATGAAAGCATCTCGAGCCCTGGCCCTTGCTCTGGCACTCACGTTGGGTCTGTTGACGTCGGCGGCAGAAGCCACGCCGCAATCCGAACCGGACTACCAGGCGCTGTTTGCGGTCTGGGCAGACCCGGCGTCACCGTCCTTCCACAGCCCGGCAGGGGACGACGACAAGCATCGGCCGTCTCCCATCGAGGAGTTCTGCAGTTGCGTCCGCCAAGGCTCTCTGGCGTGTGGCTGTCGCATCGAGACAACCGGCACCGGGAGCTGCAGATTTCGTCCCGATTGTTCGGATGTTTTTAGCAACGTCTGTCACGCGATAAACCTTGAATTATGCGTCGTTCGCATCGCCGCGGAGACGGTCTCTCCATTTCGATGATTCGGTTCGCGACACGGAATGACGGTTTCGTCATCGACGCGGTTGTCACAGGATGGGCTCGGCCTACATTCGACTCCAGAAGTCCGATAGATCCGAGAAGGAGTCACCCATGAATCGGAATCGAAGAGTCGGCAGTTGGGTCATGGCCATGGCCGTGGTCCTTGTGGTCGGCTACTCTCCGGCCGCTGCCGGTGTGGATATCAGCTTTGGCGCCAACATCCCGGTTGGCGACGATGGCGAGCTGTACGTCGCCATCTCGTCCCGTTATTTCGACCGGGACCATGACACCGTTCGCCAGGTAGCCGTGCGATACGACAACCCCGACGATCTGGCGGTGGCCTTGTTCGTCTCCCGCCACTCCGGTCAAAACGCAGACCAGATCTGGCAGCTCCGACGGCAGGGCAGAAGCTGGTGGCAGATCTCCGCCCACCTGGGCCTGAATCACGACGTCTGGTTCGTGCCGGTCGAGCGGGCCCCGGGGCCGCCCTATGGCAAGGCCTACGGGTACTGGAAGAAACATCGTCAGAATCGTCGGGCGGCCTTCACCCTGAGCGACGCCGACGCTCGCAATCTGGTGGCGGTGCGGATGATCTCCGACTACTACGATCTGTCGATCGAGGCCGCGATGGAAAAGCGTGCGGGGGGCAACCTACGGCACGTGTTGGCTCACGAGTACCACTCGCGACATCCCCACGGAAAGATAAAGGGGAAACCGAAACACGCGCACCGAGGCAAGGGACACCGAAAGCGTTAACTTGCCTTGGCCTCGCTTCGAGTGATGGCCTCGAGGTCCTCTTCAGAAGCGTTCTCGCCGTCGTGGCGGAGACGGACGGCCTTACCCTCGCGGAGGGTTTCGAGGTTGACCGGTCTTCGCCACAACTGCACCACTTCTCTCAGGACTTCCGCGGCCCAGTCCCAACGCAGGTCGATGCCGACGTGGTCGTGGGTCAGGAGCAGTTCGCCCCGATTAGCGTAGTTGGCATCGACCAGCTCGATCACCGGTCGGCCACCGTTGGTGAACTGGAACAGCATCATCTGTTTGATCTCGGCGAACTCCCGGGACGAGATGTGGGTCTTCGGTTGGGCGCCCTGCTCCTTGCTGACGAACAGCTTCTGCTCGGCGCAGAATTCCGGCGTCAGAAAGGCGTCCAGGAACGTCGCGTCACAATGAACCCGTCGTACCTCGAAGATCTTCTCGAGTCCAAGACCGGTCTCCCGATCCCAGGCGTGACGCTCGGCCATGTCCTGACAGTCTCCCCACTCGGAACCGAACTGACCCATATCCCAGCGTCGTTTGATGTCGCGGAATAGCTCCAGCCCCAGCTTGTAGGGGTTCAGTCGCCCGGGCTGTGTCGCCACGGTCCCCGAATGATGGTCGGCGTAGTCGATCACCTCGGCGTCGGTGAGGACACGGCCGGTCATGATCTTGCTGTGCCAGTAGCAGGCCCAACCCTCGTTCATCACCTTGGTCTGACGTTGCGGGAGGAAGTAGTAGGCCTCCTCACGGATCGAATCGAGGACATCCCTTTCCCAGTTGTCCAGCGGCGCGTGTTTCAGCAGGAAACCCATCAGGTCCCGTTCCGGCTGAGCCGGGAATTTCCGGGCAGACTGCTCGGCCTGATCCAGCTTGGCCTGCTGCGCCTCGAGGTACTCGGGAGGGTTGATGTAGCGATCCATGTATTGCTTCGCCTCCATCTTGCCCACGTTCTCGCTGACCGGAGGTCGCTCGATCACCGACTCGACGCCATTGCCCGCACCGCGGAAGACCGCGTTGGGATCGATCAGGTCCTCGATGGCAAGACACGAGTCGATGAAGCGCTCGACCGGCCCGACGCCGAAGCGCTCCTGATAGCGTCGTATCCGTGTGGCGTGATTGGCCATCTCATCGATCATGCGACGGTTGGTATGACCGAAGTACATGTTGGTCTTGAAGAAATCCGCGTGGCCGTAGACGTGGGCCATCACCAGCTTCTGATCCAACATCATGTTGCCTTCCAGAAGGTAGGCGTAGGTCGGATCGTTGTTGATGACCATCTCGTAGATCTTGTGCAGACCGTACTCATAGCTCTTGCTGAGCTGCTGGTACTCCATGCCGAATCGATAGTGGGGATAGCGGGTCGGAAAACCACCGTACGCCGCCAGTGCGTTCATCTGCTCGTAGTCGACCATCTCGAAGACGGTGCGATAAAAATCCAATCCACACTCGTCCCGGGCGATCGCCTCGATCGTCTCCTGGGCTCGTGCCAGTTCCAGTGGCAGTGGAATCAGCTTCATCGTCTTCCCCCGGTCTAGCGACCCTTACCAAGCAGTGTCTTGATCGAACCGGCGATGGCGTCGCGATCCGGAATCCGTGACAGCGCAACCTTCTCTTCGTCCTTGAGATCTTTCTTCAGTGCGTCGTAGAAGTCGCCGCTGGTTCCGTAACTCTCAACCTGTCCGTAGCCGAAGAGGTTCAGCTTGGGCAACATCGTCTCTGTCAGCATCTTCGTGCACTTCTCCGTGTCCTGCCGGCTGTAGTTCTCACCGTCGGTGAAGTGGAACAGGTAGAGATTCCAGTCATCGACCGGGTATCGCTCCTCGAATATCCGTCGTGCCAACTCGTAGGCAGAGGAGATGACCGTGCCGCCGGACTCGCGGATCCGGAAGAACGTCTCTCGATCGACTTCCTTCGCCGCCGCATCGTGAACAATGTAGACGTTGTGGACGCCGTCGTAGTGTTTGCGAATCCACGCATCCAGCCAGAAACTCTCGATGCGGACCAGTTCCTTCTGGTCGGCTCCCATGGAACCGGACACATCCATCACGTACATGATGACCGCGTTGGCGCTCTGCTGCTTCTTCGGTTTCCACGAGCGATAGCGACGATCGCCTCGCTCGAGGACGATCTTCGGTTGGACCGGATCGTACGATCCGTTGGAGATCATCCGACGCATGGCCTGACGGTACGAACGTTTGAAATGACGAAGGGATTCGGGGCCCACGTTGGCGATACCCGTGTACTGCCCACCCCCACTCTCCAACTCGTCGTGTCCCTTGGGTTCGATGCGGGGCAGCTCCAGCGCGTCCCCCAGCATCTCCGCCAGCTCCTCGACACTGAACTCAGCCTCGAGGACGTGCTGTCCGGGATCCTTGCCGGCCTTGCTGCCCTCGCCCTCGCCGTCGCCGTCACCCTGACCGACGCCCTTGCCGCCGGGATCGTGGACGAAGCGTGGAAGCTCCAGATGGGGGATCGGGATCGCGACCGTGCGCTTTCCCTGCTTGCCGTAGAGATCGTGCTGACCCAGATGCTTGCGCAACTCTTCTCGCACACGCCCCTTGACGATGTTGCGGAAGCGGTTGACGTCGCTCTGGATTCTTGACATGTAACAGATCCTGTCGGGCTATTCCGTTTCTTTCACATCTCCGCGGGCGAAGATGCTGGCGACGAAGTGCAGGACATCGGTGGCACACGAGTCGCAGTAGCCGTAGTCCCGTACCAGGCGCCCCTTGACGATGTCGATCTTCTCCTGCGTCTCCTGATCGACGACACTGGAGACCAGACTCGTCAGCTTGATCGAGTCCTTCTGATCCTCGAACAGTTTCAGTTCGAGTGCCTTGTGCAGCCGCTCGTTGGTGCGATAGTCAAACCGCTTACCCTCGAGGGACAACGCGCCGATGTAGTTCATGACCTCCCGACGGAAGTCGTCCTTGCGGGCCTCCGGGATATCGATCTTCTCCTCGATGGCACGCATCAAACGCTCGTCCGGATCCTCGTCCTGACCGGTGTACGGGTTCCGCACCCGCTCCTTCTGGGTGTAGGCCTTGAGGTTGTCGACGTAGTTCCCGCAGAGTCGCGAGATCGCCGCCTCGTCGGCTGCGATGGCACGCTGCACTTCGTTCTTGACGATGTCCTCGTACTCGCGACGGACGTCGTCCAGCAGTTCACGGTACCGTGTGCGCTGGTCCTCGCTGCTGATCAACGTATGTTGTCGTAGCCCGGACTCCAGCTCGTTCAGAACGATGAAGGGATTGACGCAACGCATACTGACGTCCGTCACAAGGGCGTTGGAAATCTTGTCCTGGATATAGCGCGGGGAGATGCCGTCCATTCCCTCCCTGCGGGACTCCTTGCGAAGCTCCTTGACGTTGTCCTCGGTAAACCCGGCCAGGGTCTTGCCGTTGTACAGCTTCATCTTCTGCATCGACGTCAGGTTGTGCTTCTTCGGGTCCTCGAGACGCGTCAGAACGGCCCACATCGCGGCCATCTCGATCGTGTGGGGCGCGATATGTTTCCCACGGATCCGACCGGTGTTGTAGTCCTTCTGGTAGATCTTGATCTCTTCGTTGAGCTTCGTGATGTACGGGATGTCGACCTTGACGGTTCGGTCGCGGAGCGCTTCCATGTATTCGTTGTTTTGCAGTCGACGGTACTCCGGCTCGTTGGTGTGGCCGATGATCACCTCGTCGATGAAGGTCTGCGGGAACTTCTTAGGCTTGATCTGGTGTTCCTGGCTGGCGCCGAGAAGCTCGTAGAGGAACGCCACGTCCAACTTCAGAACCTCGATAAACTCGATCATGCCGCGGTTGGCGATGTTGAACTCGCCGTCGAAGTTGAAAGCCCGCGGGTCGGAATCGGAGCCATACTCGGCGATCAGCCGATAGTTGATATCGCCCGTCAACTCGGTGCTGTCCTGGTTCTTCTCGTCCTTGGGCTGGAACGTGCCGATGCCGACTCGATCCTGCGCAGACAGCAACAGTCGTTTCACCTGGACATGCTTGATCACGCGAGACCAGTCGCCGGCGTAGCGTGTGGAGAGCTCGCGGAACTCCTGCCGACAGAAGGGGCAGAGATCGCCCTCGATGCGGACCAGTTCGTCGTTGTCGCCACGCCCCTGATTGAGGTCGCCGGCGATCATCTCTCGCAGTGATTCGGGAACCAGATGCAACGGCTCCTCGTGCATCGGGCAGGCCTGAACCTCGTCCGGACTATCGAGGTCACGGATCCAGCCGAAGGTGTACATCGCGCCGTCCGGACCCTTGGAGTAGCGCTCGAGTCCCCGTTTCAGCAGGCGAGCGATCGTGCTCTTCGACGATCCCACCGGCCCGTGGAGCAGGATCACCCGACGCTCCGTGCCGTAACGCTGGGCGGCGGACTTGAAGATGTTGACCAACTTCATCAACGGGATGTCGAGGCCGTAGATCGCGTCGCCGCCATCCTGGGTCGCGTCGTCGAAGAAGTTGTAGTGCGTGATCTTCTTCTTGTTGTCGACATACTCGCGGGTCCCGCCGGCGAGGATCATGTCGTACATCCGTTCGAACGCCGTACGTGCGATTCGAGGGTCGTCGCGGACCATGTCCAGGTAGTCGCTGAACGTGCCGCTCCAGTTCTGCGCGCGATAGCTGTCCAGGTCGAGGGCTTCCCGCGCCCTGGCGATGATGTTCTCGGCGACGGCCATATTGAAGCCTCCTCGTTTGCCCCGCGTGTTCAAATTCGTAACCGGGTCTGCGAGGCGGAACATAGGTTCCCGATTCATGATCGTCAAAACCGCGAAGGGGGATTCTTCGGCAACCGTCCTGTTGCAGCGCGGGCCGTTGGAGGAAAAGGGCGATAGGAACCATTAATAATGATGATCGTCGTCGTAGGGTGGGCCCCGGTCCCTCGACGCATTATCTTGTGGGTCGTAACCGTAAGGGGACAGATGAAGCCATATGAGATCGCCATCGTCGGCGGCGGAATCGTCGGCCTGGCCACCGCCCATGCGCTGACCCGCGATGGAAACCGCCGAGTTGTGGTGCTGGAGGCGGAGACCGAGGTCGCTCGTCACCAGACGGGAAACAACAGCGGAGTGATCCACTCGGGTCTCTACTATCGACCCGGTTCGTTGAAGGCGAGCAACTGCACGCGCGGTCGCGACGCGATCTATCGCTTCTGTGACATCCACGAGATTCCTCACGAGCGCTGCGGCAAACTCGTCGTCGCCCTCTCGGAGGAAGAGCGGCCCCGGTTGGACGAGTTGGAGCGACGGGGGCAGGCCAACGGGCTGGAGGGTCTGCGACGCGTGACCGGCGATCAACTGCTGGAGTACGAGCCCAACGTCGCTGGCATTGACGGTCTGTGGGTCCCCACCACCGGCATCATCGATTACATCGCTGCCGCGAAGGCGATGGCCCGCGCGATGCAGGAGCGTGGCGGCGAGTTACGGACCGGCGCCCGGGTCACGGGGGTCGCCCGACGAGACGATGGGTTCGTCATCGAGAGCGAGAACGGCGAGAGCGTCCACGCACGTCGACTGATCAACTGCGCAGGGCTGCAGTGTGATCGGATCGCACGGATGTGCGGCTCCAGCACGAGCGTGCGGATCATTCCGTTCCGTGGCGAATACTACAAGCTGACGCCCGAGGCGGAGCATCTGGTGAAGAACCTGATCTATCCGGTTCCGGATCCACGGTTTCCGTTCCTGGGTGTCCACTTCACCAGGATGATCCTTGGGGGCGTGGAGGCCGGGCCCAATGCGGTCCTGGCCTTCAAGCGCGAGGGCTATCGCTGGCGCGATCTCTCCCTGGCGGATACTGCCGATGCGCTGAGTTACAGCGGATTCTGGCGGATGGCGGGACGATACTGGCAAACCGGCATGGGCGAGGTCCACCGCTCTCTCTCCAAGGCGGCGTTCGTCCGGGCGCTTCAGCGACTTGTGCCGGCGTTGCGGCCGGATCAGCTGACCCGTCATGGCGCAGGGGTCCGGGCCCAGGCGGTCGGTCCCGACGGCAAGCTCCACGATGACTTCGTCATCGAGTCGGCCCCCCACATGCTTCACGTCCTCAACGCGCCTTCCCCGGGGGCGACGGCGAGCCTGTCCATCGGACAGACCCTCGCGAGAATGGCTCTGGACTCTTGACCGAAACGGCCGTGTCGCCAACACTAGAGGTCGTGAAGCGAGGGTCTCGATGCAACTGAAGGTCCACTCCCGACATCTGAACGGTGTCATGGTTATCGAGCCCGAGATCGTCGAGGACGATCGCGGGTTCTTCGTCGAAATCTTCCGAGCCGATCAGTTCGAGGCGCTGGGTCTCCCCACACAGTTCGTCCAGGACAACCACTCCCGTTCCGCAAAGGACGTGATCCGCGGCCTGCACTTCCAGTTCGATCCACCGATGTCCAAGATCATGCGTGTGACCCAGGGTCGTGCATGGCTTGTCGCCGTCGATATCCGCAAGGGATCGCCGACGCTGGGGGAATGGTTTGGCCTGGAGTGTTCCGAAGAGAACCGTCTTCAGCTCTACGCCCCGGCCGGTTTTGCCCGTGGCTTCTGTGCCCTCAGCGACTACGCGGATATCCAGTACAAGTGCACCGGGATGTACAACCATCGTGGCGAGGGCGGCATCGCGTGGAACGATCCCCAAATCGGCGTCCAGTGGCCGGTGGCAACGCCCCACCTCTCAAGCCGCGATCAGACGGCGCCGACCCTGGCACATTGGCTCGCGTCTCCGGAGGCCGATCACTTCCGTTTCGAGGGTTAGTGTGGACGAGAGCAACGATCGACCGCTCTCTTACGGTCGCCAGACGATTGACGCCGACGATCGTGCGGCGGTCGACCAGGTCCTGCAGGGCGACTGGCTCAGCCAGGGACCGAAGATCGCCGAGTTCGAGGGCGCCCTCTGTGGTCACTTCGGTGCGGCCAACGCGGTGGTGGTCTCCAGCGGGACGGCGGCACTTCACCTGGCGTCGTTGACCTGTGACCTGCAGCCCGGTGACCGGGTGATCACATCGCCTTTGACGTTCCTGGCCGGCGTCAACTGTCTCCGTTACTGCCAGGCCACACCGCTGTTCGTCGACGTGGATCCGATGACCCAGAACATCGACCTCCAGCAGGTGGAAGATCTGCTGGCCGATGCCGGGCGTCGCAAGGATGTCCGGGGCATCACGGCAGTTCACTTCGCCGGCATGCCGTTACCGATGAACGCGTTGTCGAGGCTGGCCGATCGGTACGGGTTGTTCTTCATCGACGATGCCAGTCATGGCATCGGAGGTCGATTCAGGCTTCGTGACGGTTCCTACGGTGTCATCGGTGACGGCGGTCACTCGACCATGACCACCTGCAGCTTCCATCCGGTCAAGCATCTGACCACCGGTGAAGGCGGGGCCATTCTCACCAACGATTCGGCTCGTGCCGAGCGGCTCCGCTCGCTCCGCAATCACGGGGTGACGAAGAACCCGGACCGGTTCCGTCTAGAGCCCGACGGCCCGTGGCATCACGAGATGCACGAGCTGGGTTTCAATTACCGCATCTCCGATTTGCAGTGCGCCCTGGGCATCCGGCAGCTCATGAAACTCGACGGCTGGTTGGCTCGTCGCGGCGAGCTGGTCGCCAATTACCGGGCGGCGTTAGCCCAGCTGCCCGGCGTATCGTTTGTCGAGGAAGAGATCGGTCTGCAACCGGCATGGCATCTGTTTGTCGCACTGTTCGAGGGCCCAGCCACCCGTCTGCATGTCTACAAACGGCTGAAAGAGCAGGGGATTCACACCCAGGTGCATTACATGCCGGTCCATCTGCACCCCTACTACCGAGAGTTGTTGGGTGCCCGAAGGGGCGACTTCCCCCACGCCGAGGCCACCTACGATCGTTGCCTGTCGCTACCGTTGTTTCCGACGATGACCGACGACGATCAGGGGCGGGTGGTCGAGGCGTTGCGGGGCAGCCTATAGGCTGCCATCTCGCGGTCGTTACGCACGTAGAGCACATCGCCGACGATCGCCGGGTGGTTCCACGTCTTGCCGCTCAGCACCTCGACCCGGGCCAGCTCGATGAACTCGTCGGGGTTGGCCTCGACCAACGCCAGATCGCCTTGCTCCGACAGCACCAACATGACGCCCTGATCGGCCAGCATCAGGAGCTGCCCGTGACCGTAGCGGCCCCGCTTCCAGTCCCTGGATCCGTCGGCAAGATCGATGCTTGAGAGGATCTTGGTGTCGAAACCGTAGAGATGCCCGTCGTAGACGGCGAAGTCGTTGTAATAGGGCTTCATGCCGCGGGAGGTCCAGAGTTCGTCAGTGCTCCAGCTTGTGCCGTCATAATCGATCTGCAGGAGTCGCGTTCCCTCGCCAAAGCTGGTCCCGATCAGCAGTCGGTTGCCCGGAACCAGGGCCGGTTGCACGATTCGTGTGCCGGGGACCGGCCAGTCATGACGCCAGAGAAGCGATCCATTGACGGGATCGTGACTGTTGACGCCGTCGCCGTGCAGGATGATGACCTGCGGTGTGTCGTGGAGCGTGACCAGATGGGGTGCACTGTAACTGTCGGTGAGCGGCTCGGTCGTCCAACGCTCGTCGCCGGTGGCCGCGTCATAGGCGGCCAGTCCCACGCCGTCGGGATGGCCCACGCAGACAATGACGGTGTCGTTGTAGATCTCCGGCGATCCGGAGAAGCCCCAGTCCGGTAGCGGTGTGTCGTATTCGGCCATCAGATCGTGAGACCAGAGCAAGGTCCCGCGACTGGCGTCATGGGCCAGGACCGTGCCGCGACCCGTGATCGAGAAGAGACGGCCATCGGCAAAGGTCGGGGTCCCCCGTGGGCCGGCGCCGGAGATGGGGTCAAAGAAGCGGGACTGAATCCCGTCTGCCCAGAGCGGCTCACCCGTCGCCGCACGGTAGGCGGTCACCAGCTCTCGATCCCCACGCTGCTCCTGGGTGAAGAGGAAGTCTCCGACGATCGTCATCGACGACCAGGCCTCTCCGACCGGCGTCCGCCACAACTCGACGGGTGGGTCATCGTTCCAATTCGTCCCGACGATCCTCTGGTGGACCTGACTGTCCCGCTGCGGTCCACGGAACTCCGTCCAGTCGCCGTCGCTCGCGATGAGCGGTTCCGTCTCTGTCGGTGTTGTAGGCGTGTCGATCGTCGCCACGACAGGAGTCGAGGACCATCGAAACGAAAAATCCGGCTGCATGTCGCCATCCAGCGGCGCGGTGCGGAGCATCAGCGGCAGCGCCATGATCGCGAGCATCACGACGACGCCCACGCGGACCGTTCGCAGCTTCGGTACGGCATTCATCAGCAATGCCAGCAACGTCAACGCCGTCAGGATCCGTGGGAGGATGTAGAGAACGATCGCGACCTGCATCGACTCATGGGACAGCGCGAAGAGCGCGATCAGTCCCGCGACGAACAACCCGGCGCCACCCCAACGGGAGCGTCGCGATGCACGAGAGAGGAAGACCCACCAGACGCCGAACAGGACCGTACCGCCCAAAAGCGTCAGGGGCACCCCCTGGAAATGCAACATCGTCTCAAGCGCCAGGCGAGGTAGCCCCAACAGGACGCCCCACATCAGCACGAGGATAACGATCGCGGGCCAGACCCGGAGGCGAGACTTGGAGTCGTTCATGCGGATCCTACTTCAACCAGATGCTGCCGGTGTCGTTCTCATTGCCCGCCGTGGTCTCGGCATGTTCTCCGATGAACTGCCCGTCATCGAACTGTCCTTCGAAGGTGAACGTGCGCACCTTGCTGTCATTGAGGACATTGCCGGACATCTTGCCGGTGCCCATCTCTCCCGTGGCGGTCCCGGTGTAGACATGGTCCCGACCGCGAAACTGGAAGTAGAAACTGACGTCGTAGGCATCCTCACCGGTGGGCGAGAAGACCGCCTTGATCGGCTGCGCCTCGCCACGCCCCCAGACGAACTCACCCTGGAGCGTGATCTCATCGTTTTCCGGCTTGGTCTCGGTGACGGCGGCCACGCAACCGACCGCCAACAAAAGGATAAGACCGATCATCCACGACACTCGAACGCGCTGTTTCATCTTGACTCTCCTGGCCCCTCGGGCGTTTTCCCGAATCATGATGGCATTGTTCCGGCTTCGGGGCGAGGCACAAACCGGCTAGACTGTCGGCATGTGCTCCATCCTCGGCATCTTCGAAATCCACAAGGATCCGCGACAGCTACGGACCCTGGCGCTGAAACTCTCGAAAAGACAACGTCATCGGGGCCCCGACTGGAGCGGGATCTACGCCGACGACCACGCGATCCTGGCCCACGAGCGGCTGGCGATCGTCGATGTCGAGCACGGGGCGCAACCGCTCAAGAGTCCCGATGGCCGGTGCATCCTGGCGGTCAACGGTGAGATCTATAACCACCGGCAACTTACGGCCGACCTGGCCCAGCCCTACGAGTTTCAGACCCGTTCCGACTGCGAGGTGATCCTGGCCCTCTGGCAAGAGCACGGACCGGCGTTTCTCAACCGGCTGAACGGGATCTTCGCGTTCGCGCTTTACGACCGGAAGACGCAGCGATATTTCATCGCCCGAGACCCCATCGGCGTAATGCCGCTCTACATGGGTCACGATGCCGACGGAAACTTCTTCGTGGCGTCGGAGATGAAAGCGATCCTCGACGTCTGCAAGACCGTCAGCGAGTTCCCGCCGGGGCACTACCTGGACAGCGACACCGGTCAGATGACTCGCTACTACGAGCCGGCATGGCGGGACTACGACGCGGTGCGGGGTGTCGCCGCAGAACCGGCGAAGATCCGTGAAGCCCTGACGGCGGCGGTCGAACGGCAGTTGATGTGCGATGTCCCCTACGGCGTATTGCTCTCCGGTGGCCTCGATTCCTCGTTGCTGTCGGCGATAGCCCACAGGTTCTACAAGACCCGAATCGAGAACGACGGTCGTAGCGAGGCCTGGTGGCCCCAGCTGCATTCGTTCGCCATCGGGCTGGAAGGTTCTTCCGATCTACCGGCGGCCCGGGCCGCAGCCAACGCGATCGGGACCCTTCACCATGAGTTCGTCTACACGGTGCAGGAGGGGCTGGACGCCATCTCCGATGTGATCCACCAGATCGAGACCTTCGACATCACCACCGTGCGGGCATCGACACCGATGTACCTGCTGGCGCGTCGCATCAAGGCGATGGGGATCAAGATGGTCCTGACGGGGGAGGGATCCGACGAGATCTTCGGCGGCTATCTCTATTTCCACAAGGCACCGGACGCCGAGGAGTTTCATGAGGAGACGATCCGCAAGCTGGATCAACTGCACCTGTTCGACTGTCTCCGCGCCAACAAGACTCTCGCCGCCTGGGGGATCGAGGGTCGGGTCCCATTCCTCGACCGCGAGTTCCTCGACGTCGCCATGGGGTTCGATGCCCAGGCAAAGATGTGTGGCGAAGAGAAGATCGAGAAACAGATCCTTCGCGAGTCGTTCAAGAGCTATCTACCCGACGAGATCCTCTGGCGACAGAAGGAGCAGTTCTCCGACGGCGTGGGGTACTCGTGGATCGATTCGCTCCGCGAGACGGCGGAACAGCAGGTCAGCGACGAACAGTTCGCCCGCGCGGCCTATCGTTTCCCGACCCATACCCCGGCGACCAAGGAAGGCTACTTCTATCGTTCGATCTTCGAGTCCCACTTCCCCGGGGACCAGGCGGTGGCCACGGTGCCCTTTGGCATGAGTATCGCGTGTAGTACTCCGACCGCAGTACGTTGGGATCGGATGTTCCGCGACCACGCCGACCCGTCAGGTCGAGCCGTCAAGGGAGTCCATCGAGACGCCTACTGACCCGCGTCGATGGCCACGGCCGGCCCGGCCCCCTCGGGCTCGTGGATCCGGTCGATCATGGCCTGTACCTCTGCGGACGGCGGAGCCGTCAACGGCGTCAGGATCAGCGTCACCGCGAAGTTGATCAGCATGCCGACGATCCCGATTCCCTGCGGGCTGATGCCGAAGCACCAGTTTGGCATGCCGAGGTAGACACTGCCGATGATGTAGGACGCGGTGAAGACGATGCCGCTGACCATGCCGACCATCGCGGGGATCGTGCCGACTCGTCTGGAAAAGATGCCCAGCACGATGGCGGGGAAGAAGCTGGACGCGGCGAGGCCGAAGGCGAACGCCACGACCTGGCTGACGAAGCCCGGCGGAAAGATTCCCAGCAGCCCCGCGATCACGACGGCGAAGCCGATCACCACACGACCGACGCGAAGCTGTTTCTCCTCGCTGGCCTTCGGGTTGATCACACGGAAGTACAGGTCGTGAGCGACACTGGACGAGATCACCAACAACAACCCGCTTGCCGTGGACAACGCGGCGGCCAGTCCACCGGCGGCGACGAGCGCGATGATCCAATCCGCGAGGGCCGCCATCTCCGGCGTCGCCAGCACGATGATGTCCCGGTCGGGCCCGGATAGCCCCCGCTCTGTCAGCAACCGTCGCCCGTCGCTGCCCTGAACTCCGGACGTCGAAAGCCACTTCTGATGTTCCACGCGAATATCCGCCAACTCGACGGCGCCGATCTTGCCGCTGCGGAAGACCTCGTTCTGAGCGCCGTCTGCCGCAGGACCCAGGTAGGCGACGCGACCATCGCCATCGTCCAGCCAGACGATCAACCCGGTCTGCTCCCAGCTGTGGAACCACTGCGGGAGCTCGGCCGTCGTCGTCCCATGCAGGCTCTGGATCATGTAATAACGTGCGAAGGCCGCCGTCGCCGGTGCCGTCAGATAGAGCAGCGCGATGAACAGCAACGCCCAGAAGGCGCTCCAACGTGCCGCCTTCACCGTCTTGACCGTGTAGAACCGCACGATCACATGCGGCAGTCCGGCGGTACCGACCATCAGCGCCGCGGTGACACAAAAGACGTTGAGCTTGTTCCATCCGCCACCGAAGGCCGCGGTGTAGCTCGCAAACCCCAGGTCGGCATGCAGTTGATCCAGCTTGGCCAGGAGCGGCATGCCGCCGTCGACCAGACCGCTACCCATGCCGATCTGCGGGATCGGGTTGCCGGTCAGCTTGAAGCTGATGGCGATGGCGGGAATCAGGAAGGCCGAGATCAAGACCCAGTACTGCACGACCTGGGTCCAGGTGATGCCCTTCATCCCACCGAGCGTGGCATACGTGAAGACGATCGCCATCCCGATGATCACGCCGACGGTGATGTCCACCTCGAGGAATCGCGAGAAGACGATCCCCACGCCCCGCATCTGCCCCGCGACGTAGGTGAAACTGATGAACACCGCACAGCCCACCGCGATCCGGCGGGCACGGTTGGACTCGTAGCGATCGCCGACGAAGTCGGGAACAGTGAAGTGACCGAACTTCCGCAGGTAAGGCGCCAGCAACAACGCCAGAAGCACGTAGCCTCCGGTCCACCCCATCAGGTACATGCCGCCGGCATACCCCATGGCCGAAATAAGTCCGGCCATCGAGATGAACGAGGCGGCACTCATCCAGTCCGCGGCGGTGGCCATGCCGTTGGCCATCGCCGGTACACCACGACCGGCGACGTAGAACCCGCTGGTGTCTCGCACACGACAGAGCCAGGCGATCGACAGATAGATGACGAACGTGACGCCGACAAACACGGCGGTCCAGAGCTTGATCGTCATACGTCGTCGCCCTCGCGACGGATCTGCTCCAGCTCTCGGTGATGCTCGGCGTCCAGTCGGTTGAGGATCAACCCGTAGGCCAGGATCAGCAGGACGAAGACCAGGATGCTGCCCTGCTGGGCAAACCAGAACCCCAGCGGAAAACCACCCAGCTGAAACTGGTTGAGCGCATCGGCGAACAGGACGCCGCAGCCGAGACCGGCGAATGCCCAGACCAGGAGACAGACCACGATCACCCGAACGTTCTTACGCCAGTAGCGTCGCGTCGCTTCCGTGATCCGTGGGTTAACGCTCATCGTGGCGATTATAGACGAGAGCCCAACCTTGGAAACAACCGTCCCGTCCGTTTCATGTACGTTCGGTATTCGTCACCGAACGCCTCGCACATCATTTGTTCTTCCCGCGGGGTCCGAACGGCGTAGAGAACGGCGAACGACACCAATGCCGACCAGCCGGCGAGCCAGTTCTGTAGCAGAAGCACCTGGGCGATGTTCCAGAGCCAGATAGCCGCGTACATCGGGTGCCGGACCCGACGATAGACACCGTGATCGACAAGACGATGCCCCTTCCGAAGCTCGAGACTTATGGACCAATTGGCACCGAGATCCGCGTGGGAACGCCAAAACAACCACAACGCGATCAACATGACCACGCTGCCGACATAGGGCAGATAGTCAGGCAGACGATAGTTCGCCCGGTCGAGAAGCGGCGTCAGCAGATAGAGGAACGGAATCAACAGGCCGCCGATCAGGACGAACGGCAGGATCGTCTTCTCTGCGCCGTCAACTTGCCGGTGGACCTTCTCCTCGGTGCTGGTCCGCTTCTGGTAGACATAACGGATTCCCATGTACAGAAAGAAGCCCACCAGGAAAACGATGTTCCACGGCTGATCGACGAGGTTCACAACCTACTCACCCTGGTACGGAACACCCTCGGTCATCCACGGCGGTGCCGCTTGGCCCTTCAGGTGATGATCGAAGAACTCCTTCATCTTGATCGAGTAATCCAGTTTGTTGGGATACTTCTTCAGGTGATGGGGTTCGTCCCGGTACTGCAGGAAGATCACGTTCTTCTCCAGGCGACGCATCGCCAGGTAGAGTTCGATGCCCTGTTGCCACGGCACCGCCTCGTCCACGTCACCGAACTGGATCAAGAGCGGGGTCTTGATGTGACGCACATGGAACACCGGAGAATTCTCGAGGTACTTGGGGAGTTCCGCATCCATGCTTCCACCGATGCGACTCTGAGACTGCTCGTACTGAAACTGGCGAGCCAACCCGGAGCCCAGTCGGATGCCGCTGTAGGCACTGGTCATGTTGGAGACCGGGGCGCCGGCAACCGTGGCCGCGAACGCGTCGGTCTGCGTGATCATGTACGCCGCCTGGTAGCCGCTCCATGAATGGCCGTGAAGGCCGATGGCGTCGGGATCGGCGACACCCATCTCCACCAGCTTCTGCACACCGGGGACCACGGCCTTGACCGCCGACAGCCCGGGCCGACCGATCTCGAAACGCACATCCGGTAAGAACACGGCATAGCCGTTACTGGCGTAGAGCGGGAAACTGGGTCGGTGGTTGATGACGGGATCGTTGAATTCATGCAGGCGTTGGGAGAAGAAGCGATAGAAGTAGACCAGCACGGGGTAACGTCTCTTCGGGTCGTAGTTGCCGGGCTTGATCAACACACCCTGCAACGGAATCCCATCGCCACTGTTCCATTCAACCAGCTCGGCCTGACCCCAGGCGAATCGATCGACCTGTGGGTTGGCCGTCGAGAGTCGTTTTGACTTCTTCAGTTCCCGGGTCGCCACACGCAGATCGGGGAAGTCGTTGTAGGTCTCGCGGGTGTACAGCAGCCGATCGGCCTCTTCCGCCTTGCCGATGAAACGAAACTTCGCATCCTCCTCGACCAGGCGCTTGAGGGCCGCACGATCGGAGCGTGTTCGATAGAAGCCGAAATTCTTTCGACCGTGATGGTACGAGAGAAGCAGCAGCGGTTCATCGGCGGTCAGATGATCCAATTTGGGATCCAGGTCGACGACACGGAATCGGCGATTCTCTTTGCGTCCCTGACCACCGGTCAGGTTGACCGGCGCCTCACCGTCTACGGAGAAACGCCAGATATCGAACTTGTCGTAGATCAGAACGCCCCGATCCCCCTCGATCCAGTCGGCCACGCCATACCCGGGATCCGGTGCCGGATAGTCGTCGTCCTCGTCGGCAAACGGAACCGGCAACGACTCGGTCAGGTTGCGGGTGCTGCCGGTCTCGGCGTCGTAGAGATGCCAATGATCTTTGTTCCAGAAGACGATGAACCGACCGGTGGGGGAGAGTCGAACCGCGCCGTCCGAGAGATGCTGTGCGACCGGACGCTGTCGGCCTGTATTCAGGTCGATGTGAAACAGATCCTGATACGACCCACTCCAGGTGACCTCCTTCCGATAGGGAAGGGACGACCGGCCGATCACCGCTCGCGGATTATTCGCCGGGGTGACGTTGGGATGATCTGGATCCGCAAGACGGACGACCTTGCCCGACCCACGATGGAGCACCGCGAGGTAGACGCGATCCTTCTCTTCCTTGTCCCAGCGCTTCTTCTGATTCGGGATGATGTACGGATCGTCCCAGTGCCAGACGTCGACCTTGCGTTTTTCCAGTAGCGCTTCGTTGTCGTAAGGGTCGTAGGGATCGTCGTCCTCTTCGGACTCGTCCTCAGACTCTTCCGGTTTACGAGTTCCATAGCCGAAGAACAACCGTTCACCGTCGCGACTCCAGGTCAGCTTGTTGGTCGAGGGGATCCGCCAGCCGTCCGGAGCATCTTCGCTTGCGGCCCTTCGCCGGGGTTCGTCCCCATCCCAGACCCAGAGATCCGCAGGACCCGGCTCGTGATCCTCGTCGTCCACCGCCGCCAGGAAACCAAGCAGGCTTGAATCTTCCGCCCAGATCGGATGGGAGATTCGCACGTTGTCACCCGTGTGGATCGCGCGATGGGGCGTGGCATCGAGTCCCAGCTGGCGGACATGGATCCCGTTCTCCTTGCCGTCCGGCGTGGCCGTCGTGTAGGCCAGATGTCGGGAGGGTTCGTCGAACGAGAACGCGGTGACGAACGGGATCTCGATTGTCCCGTCGCCGGAGAGATCGCGAAGCAGCAGACCGGTTCCCACCGGGCGATCGTCGTCTTCCTTCTCTTCGTCTGATTTCTCTGTCTCTTCTTCTTCTTGTTCTTCGTCTTCCTCATCGCGGCTCTTGTAGAGCTTCCAGGCGATCCATCGACCGTCGTCGCTGAAGGCGAAGGACTCGACCTCGTCGATGTGTGTCTCGGTGCCGTCTGCCAACGAAACCAGGGCCATGCCGTTCCGCGGTTTGTCGTCATCCTTCTTCTTGCCGGCGGCCGTGTCTCGTTCTTCCTGGCTGGGGAGTACCGTGCAGGCCATCCAGCGCGCGTCGCCCGATAGCTGTGGCGCGGAGCAGCCGGCGACGCGGTGCTCGGTCTCGTCGTCAACCTTGCGAGCGACGGCCTCGCCGTCGCCGCGATCGGGTTTGAGGGTGTAGGCGACCCAGGATCCGTCGCGGGAGAGTGTCGCTCCCTCGATCTTCTTGAACTTCATCAGCTCCGTGAAGGTCAAGGGCTCCGTTCCGGCCATCGCGGAGGTGTGAGCGAGGAAGAACGTGATCAACGCAAGGACAAGAGAGGCGATCAGGTGGGTCCAGATGCGGATCATGGTGCGGTCCTCGTAGTCGTCTGCCCAAAGAAAAACGGGGGAGGCTGGGCCTCCCCCGTCTTTATCGTAACCTAGCTTGGCTTAACCCAGACTATTTGCAGGTCTTGCCACCGGACGGCCCCTTGCACTTGTTGGAGCAGCAATCCGAGTCGTCGATGCAGGACGTTCCGACCGGATCGCAGCTTCCACAGCAGTCCGCCGCGCAGGAGGCGCAGTCTTCGCCGGCGCCGACATCACAGACATTGTCGCCGCAGACCGGCGGGGGGCCACAGTCGATGGAACAGTTGGAGTTGTTCTCGTCACCCTGGCAGGCCATGTCGCCACAACAGTAGGACATTCCACCACCGGACGTGGTGCAGATGTTTCCGTTGTTACTACATCGACTGTCGGTGCACGGAGTGCCATTGCCACAACAATACCGGTTGTTCGGATTGCCATTGGTCTTGCCATTGCAGTCGCTCGGGCAGGAGAAGCAGTCTTCACCGGCCGCCGTCTCACAGACGCCGTCGCCACAGCTGACTCCAGTTCCGGAGATACAGTCGTCGCCACAGTTGTTGCAATCTTCGCCGGCATCGCAGGTGCCGTCGTTGTTGCAGACGAGTGGCTCGCAGCTGTCGTTGCTCTCGTTGCAGGCCTGGCCGGGACAGGGATCGTTACCGGGCTGGCAGCTGCCGCCGCCGCCGCAGGTCTCGGCGCCGTTGCAGAAAGCGCCGTCGTCACAATCGCCGTTGTTGGAGCAACCGCCGACGACCAGGGTGTTGACCGAGTTGGCACCGGTGTTACCCGGATCGAGCCAGGTGCTCAGTCGGGTACTGGACGTCCCACCGCCATTCCATGAGACGGAGAACTTTCCGTACCAGTCAGCCGAGTTGTTGCCACACGCCGCATAGCCGCCATGCAGCTGGCCGATCACCTGATGATTCTGGTTGAACAGCGGTGAACCGGAAGACCCACCCTCGGTGGTGCCGGTGTCCCAGTCGGCGACCCTCACATGCGTCCCGTTACCAGGGACGGAGGTGCCCAGATAGGACGTCGTCGTCGTTGCGTCAAACTCGAAGCTGATCGCCTTTTCGTCGACCGACGGATGATGGATCGCCACCGCCGTGGTGGCTTCGGCTCCGGATCGATTCCAACCGGCGAAGGTGACGCCCCAGGCCGGATCGGGGTCGCTGTCCATCTCGACGAGCGCAAAGTCCGACGTGCTCCAACGGGAACGGAAGAACGAACCGGTTTGGAACTGATTGAGTGAGCCATTCCGCGCACCGCCACAGCTGTCTGTCTCGTAGTTCCAGTAGGTGACGAGAGAGGCGGCGTTGCCGGCGGAGATGCCACAGTGATAGGCCGTCATGAAGTACGGCGTCGTGTCCTGGGCGGTGTTGTTGACCATGAAGCCGCTACAGAACAGGCTGCCGCCGGTGGAGATCGCGGCGACCGACGGAATCTCGCCACGCCAGCCGTCGCCGTCGGGGCAGATCACATCGACGTTGCAGGACCCGGAGCGATTGTCCGAACCAAACTCCCGGTAACCGACGTTGACGGAGGTCAGCTCCAGACGCAGATTGTCACGTTCCTCCGCAGGCAGAACGACCTCGACGACGATTTCGTCGGTGATCAGGAGCGGGGTCCACAGCTCACCGTGAAGCGCATTGTCCACGGCGGTGAACGGCCGACGGACATGCTGCCCATCGACGGAGTAAATGCGAAGGGATCCGTTGGGGGTCATAACGTATTGACCGAAGCCCAGATTGATCGAAATTGCACCGGGAGCACCCGCGCGAACACGCCAGATCAGGGTGCCGTCACCCAGGTCTTCCCAGATGCCGTCACGCTCCGGAGTGATCGAAACGGCGTTGGCGATGGCATAACGAGGTGCCAGGCCTGCCAGATCGCGGTCGATGTCCTCGGCGGTGACGACCTGCAGGTCGACAGCCGGCGCCGAGACCAGCTGAACCGTCTGAATCGCACGAATGTCGTCGGCGCGAGCGATGCCGATGGGTGTCTGCGCGGCGGTGATTCCAACTCCCAGCGTCAGGATGACCGCCAGAGCGCAAATCAGTTTCAATCTGTCTTTCATCGATTGCCCCTCTGTTGTTCAAAAAAGCGCCGACCTCCTCTGATGTCGACCGGACGAATATACGCTGACCGACCCGGCCACAGAGTAAAAAAATCTCAGGGTCGTGCTAGCCTGCGAAATGGTCGGATCGAGGCGACTGAATCTCTCGGCACTGTTTTCCGTCGTGATTGCGGCACTTTTGTGCATGATCGGCGTCATTCGCATGCTCTCCTACTCCCGCGGCAGCGCCGTCACTCTTTGGTTACTGGACTCGCCACTCGCCGCAATCGCGTACCGACCGGATGTCCCGTGGAGTGTTCGGCTGTTCAAGGTGGTCTCGACACCGGTGATCGCCGCAGGGTTCTACTTTCTATTCCGATTGTTGAATCGGGCTGCGATGTCGACCCTTCCCGGCGCCGCGGTCGATGAGAGTCGACGGATCGACTTTGTCTCTCCGTGGACAAGAATCGTTTTGACCAGTGTCATCTCGCTGCATTGGATCCCCATCGAGTTCATGAAATTCAGGAGCGACGGGTTTTATCCCAACTCGAGTTTCGAGGATCCATGGATCAACTTCGCCGTGTTGGCGGTGAGCCAGCTGTTGGCCTTCGTCGGCATGCGCTACCTCTCCTTCGAACCGCTAGTCACAAAAAAGGGGACAGATTTATTTGTTGGCGTCGGGAGCGACGCGGGGCCACCATAAAATGACCCGGAAAATGAAGGGAGAGAACATGCGTGTCCTCACAATCCTGTGCCTGTTCCTGGCTGCGGTTGGCTCAGTCACGGCGGACGACGACGAGACCCGCTTCAAGAGCATCACCGAAGCCGAGACGATGATCATGGTCCCGATGCGGGATGGCGTCGAGCTTGCGACGGATGTCTATCTTCCGAAGGGGGAAGGACCGTTTCCCGCCCTCCTGGTGAAGACGCCCTACAACTTCAACAAGATCCAGGGGCCCCAGTTACAGTGGGCCCTGCAGGCCATCGATCACGGCTACGCACTTGTCATACAGAACGAGCGGGGTCGCTATTACTCGGAAGGTGAGTGGGAAATCCTCGGCCGACCGCGACAGGACGGGTACGACACGTTGACCTGGCTCGCCGAGCAGGAGTGGTCCACCGGCAAGGTTGCGACATGGGGCTGCTCGTCCTCCGCGGAATGGCAGATGGGGCTGGCGGCGCAGGATCATCCGGCCCATGCGGCGATGATCCCGATGGCCGCCGGTGCCGGGATCGGACGCGTCGGCGAGTTTCACGAGCAGGGCAACTGGTACAAGGGCGGCGTCCATCAGACGCTGTTCATGGTCTGGCTCTACAACGTGCAGCAGGGTATCCGGCCGCAGTTCCCTGCCGATCTCACCCAATCGCAACTCCAACGATTGCGGAAGATGTACGACCTTGCCCCAAAGATGCCCGAGGTCGATTGGAAGAAACAGCTTCGGACGCTTCCCGCGACCGAGTGGCTCTCGAGTGTGGGCGGCAACGACGGTCCGGCTGTCGACCTCCTGACCCGTCAACCGGAAGATCCTCGCTGGTACGACGGCGGCCTGTACCACGACAACGAGGGTTTCGGAGTCCCGGCTTTCTGGTTCAACAGCTGGTTTGACGTCAGTCAGGGACCGAACCTGGCGCTGTTCAACCATGTTCGCAAGAACGCCGACGACAAGAGCGTTCGCGACGGCCAGTACATGATCGTCGCGCCGACGCTTCACTGTGGGTTCTATCGCACCCCAGAAAACGAGGACCTGATCGTCGGCGAACTCAACGTCGGAGACGCGACGTTTCCGTACTACGACACGATGTTCTCGTTCCTCGATCACTACGTGAAGGGCGAGAAGAACGGCTTCGGCAAGGAAACACCGCGAGTCCAGTTCTACACGATGGGTCGCAACGAGTGGAGTGCGGCCGAACAGTGGCCACCGAAAGATGTGAAGCCCGTAACGTTCTACCTGGAAAGCGACGGAGCGGCCAACAGTCTGTTCGGTGACGGGGCGTTATCGACCGAGCAAGCGACAGGTGCTCAGTCCGACAGCTTCACCTACGACCCGATGAACCCCGTCCCATCTCTCGGTGGCGGGGTCTGTTGTAACGGTGGGGCCTCGGATGGCGGCAGCTTTGACCAGCGCGGCATCGAGGCCCGTGCCGATGTGCTGGTCTACACATCCTCACCTCTGGACGAGTCCCTGGATGTCACCGGCTTTGTCCGCACCAGGCTGTTCGTCTCGTCCGACGTCAAGGACACCGACTTCACCGTCAAACTCGTCGACGTCCACCCCGACGGAACCGCCTACAACATCGACGACACGATCCTCCGCACTCGCTACCGCAACGGCTACAAAAACCCCGAGATGATGAAAAGGGGACAGATTTATTTATTGACACCGACGGCGATGTCCACCAGCTACGAATTCAAGAAGGGTCATCGCATCCGCGTGGAAGTGGCATCCAGCAAGTTTCCGCAGTACATGCGGAATCTGAACACCGGCGGAAACAACGTCGATGAGGAAGAGGGTGTCGAGGCTCACAACACCCTTCATCATTCGGCCGAATATCCCTCGGCCATCACGCTACCGGTCAGACGCTAGCGCGAAGTGGGGCCAGGCCGGTTGACCTGACCCCATCCGATCTACCAGATATCGGCTCGCATGTCGTCGCCGAGGACCATCGGGTCACCGGGCTCGCAGCCCCAGGCCGCGGCAAACTCCGGCATGTTGGCCAGAGGACCGTTAGCACGGAACATCGACGGCGAGTGCGGATCGCTGTTGACCTGCAACTTGATCGACTCGTCGCGATAGTTACGTCGCCAGGCCCGCGCCCACGACAGGAAGAAGCGCTGCTCCGGCGTGAAGCCATCGATCTCGCCGGGGTTGTCGGTCTCGAGGGCCTTCTGCAGTGCGTAGTAGGACATCGTGATTCCGGCCAGGTCGCCGATGTTCTCACCAAGGGTCAACTGCCCGTTGACGTGAAGATCGTCCACCGCCACGAATCCGTCGTACTGCTCGACCAACTTGGCCGTGCGCTCCTCGAAACGCGTGCGGTCGTCGTCGCTCCACCAGTTCTGCATGTTGCCGTTGACGTCGAAGCGGCTGCCCTGATCGTCAAAGCCGTGCATGAATTCGTGACCGATCACACCACCCATCGCCCCGTAGTTGATCGCGTCGTCGATCGTTCCGTCGAAGAACGGCGGCTGCATGATGGCGGCGGGGAAGACGATCTCGTTCATCACGGGGTTGTAGTAGGCGTTGATCGTCTGCGGGGCCATGCCCCACTCGTTGCGATCGATGGGCTGGCCGATCTTGTTCAGCTGTCGTCGCTGCTCGAAGGCATTGGCGGCACGGATGTTGGCCAGATAGCTCTCGGTGCCGATCTCGAGGGACGAGTAGTCTCGCCACTCATCGGGGTAACCGATCTTGGTGTTGAAGCCTTCAAGCTTTGCTAGAGCGCTCTCGCGCGTCTCTTCACCCATCCAGTCGAGATTCGAGATGCGACCGTGAACGGCCGCACGGAGATTCTCGATCATCGCGTCGGCACGGGCCTTGGTCTCCGGCGGGAACGCACGCTCGACGTAGACCTCGCCCAACGCCTCACCAAGGCTACCGCTGGTCTGGTCGATGACCCGCTTCCAGCGAGGACGCATCTCTTCGGTCCCGCTGAGGGTCTTGCTGTAGAAGTCGAAGTCGGCCTCGGCGAACTCGCTGGACAGATAGGGCGAGGTCGCGTTGATCACGTTCCAACGCAGATACGATTTCCAGATGTCGAGGGAGGTGTCCTCAAGCGCCAGGTTCATCTCCGCGAAGAACTTCGGATGCGC